>NZ_JAGUUD010000086.1:0-39306 GCF_020177535.1 Paraburkholderia sp. XV
TGCCGCCCCGCACAGGGGCGACGCCTGAAGCAAGCTAACAATTCGCGGATGCCAGCGAAAGCGAAAGCGAAAGCAAAAGCAAAAGCAAAAGCAAATCGCGGATACCAGCGCAAAGGTCCAGAAAACCAAACCAAACCAACCGCACCGCGACCAAAACCAACCCCAAAAAGAAAAAGCCGCCCAAAGGACGGCCTCTTCCCGCTGAACAGCGAAAAAAACTTACTTGAACAGCGAAAAAAAACTTACTTCGCGTTAGCGAGTGCAACCGCCGTATCCAACATGCGGTTCGAGAAACCCCACTCATTGTCATACCAGCTCGACACCTTCACCAGACGGCCCGACACCTTGGTCAGCGTCGCATCGAACGTCGACGAAGCCGGGTTATGGTTGAAGTCGATCGAAACCAGCGGCGCCGAGTTATACCCGAGGATGCCCTTCAGCGCGCCTTCCGACGCTTCCTTCATGATCGCGTTGACTTCATCAACCGTCGTATCGCGCTTGGCGATGAACGACAGATCGACGATCGACACATTGATAGTCGGAACACGGATCGCGTAACCATCCAGCTTGCCGTTCAGTTCCGGCAGCACGAGACCGACCGCCGATGCAGCACCCGTCTTCGTCGGGATCTGGCTATGCGTGGCCGAACGCGCGCGGCGCAGGTCTTCGTGATACACGTCGGTCAGCACCTGGTCGTTCGTGTACGCGTGGATCGTGGTCATCAGACCCGTTTCCAGACCGATCTTGTCGTTCAGCGGCTTGACGAGCGGCGCGAGGCAGTTCGTCGTGCACGATGCGTTCGAGATGACCGTGTCCGACGCCTTCAGCACGTTGTGGTTCACGCCATACACGATCGTCGCGTCGACGTCCTTGCCGCCCGGCGCCGAAATGATCACCTTCTTCGCGCCACCCTTGATGTGTGCGCTCGCCTTTTCCTTCGTCGTGAAGAAGCCCGTGCATTCCAGCACGACGTCGACGCCCAGCTCGCCCCACGGCAGTTCAGACGGATTGCGGTTGGCCAGCACGCGGATCTTGTCGCCGTTGACGATCAGGTTCTCGCCGTCGACGGTCACTTCGCCCGGGAACTTGCCATGCGCCGTGTCGTACTGCGTCAGGTGCGCATTGGTCTTGGCGTCGCCGAGGTCGTTGATCGCGACGATCTCGAGATCGTGCTTCTTGCCGTTTTCATAGAAGGCGCGCAGCGTATTGCGGCCGATCCGGCCATAGCCGTTGATTGCGACGCGAATCGTCATGTTCTATCTCCTGATGGCTGAAAAAATTCTTCCGTGATGCTTCGGCTGATGCGCGACCAGCCGTCATGCGCGCCGCCGGAACGCAGCGCGCATGACGTGGCGCGCAATTAGCCGAGTGCGGCCTTGGCCGTCTCGACAACCTTCTCGACGGTGAAGCCGAAATATTTGAACAGCACGCCGGCCGGCGCGGATTCGCCGAACACGTCAATCCCGACGACGCCGCCCTCCAGACCGACATACTTACGCCAGAAGTCCGTCACGCCCGCTTCGATTGCGACGCGGCGCACGCCGTGCGGCAGCACGCGCTCGCGGTATTCGGCGTCCTGCTTGTCGAACGTGGTGGTGGACGGCATCGACACGACACGTGCCGCAATGCCTTCGCGCGCCAGCGCTTCGACCGACTTCATCGCCAGTTCGACTTCCGAGCCCGTCGCGATCAGGATGATCTTGCGCGCCGGAATGTCCTCGTTCCAGTCCTTCAGCACATAGCCGCCCTTCGCGATGTTCGCGATCTGAGCATCCGTGCGCGGGTTGAATGCGAGGTTCTGGCGGCTGAAGATCAGGCTCGACGGACCTTGATGCTCGATGGCCTGCGTCCACGCAACCGCCGTTTCGACGGTATCCGCCGGGCGCCATACCTGCATGTGCGGAATCAGGCGCAGGCTCGCGACGTGTTCGATGGACTGGTGCGTCGGGCCGTCTTCGCCGAGGCCGATCGAGTCGTGCGTGAACACGAAGATGGACGGCGACTTCATCAGTGCGGCGACGCGCAGCGCGTTGCGGCTGTAGTCCGAGAAGGTCAGGAACGTGCCGCCGAACGCCTTGTGGCCGCCATGCACCGCGAGACCATTGATGGCCGCGCTCATGCCGAATTCGCGCACGCCGTAGTTGACGTAGTTACCCGCCGCGCCGTTCTCGCCGACGCGCACGTACTTCGCCGCCTTCCAGTTGGTCAGGTTCGAGCCCGTCAGGTCAGCCGAGCCGCCGACCAGTTCCGGCAGCACGGCCGCGAGGCCTTCGATAGCCTGCTGAGACGCCTTGCGGGTCGCGATGGTTTCAGCGCGCTCGTTCGCGCCAGCGATGATCGCCTGTGCCTTCTCCGCCCAGTCGGCGGGAAGCTTGTTCGCCATGCGGCGCTCGAAATCGGCAGCTTCCTGCGGGTACTTGGCGCGGTATGCAGCGAACGCGTCGTTCCATTCGCCTTCGATTTTCGCGCCCTTCTCCGTCGCGTCCCACGCTGCGTAGACTTCCGGCGGAATCACGAACGGCGGATAGTGCCAGCCGAGCTTCTCGCGCACGGCCGCGACTTCCTTTTCGCCCAGCGCCGCGCCGTGCACGTCGTGCGTGCCCGCCTTGTTCGGCGAGCCTTCACCGATCACGGTCTTGCAGCAGATCAGTGTCGGCTTGTCCGACTGCTTCGCCTTCTGGATCGCGGCGTCCACGGCGTCGACGTCGTGACCGACCACGCCCGGAATCACGTTCCAGCCGTATGCCTCGAAGCGCTTCGGCGTGTCGTCGTGGAACCAGTGAACCACTTCACCGTCGATCGAAATGCCGTTGTCGTCGTAAAACGCGATCAGCTTGTTCAGCTTCAGCACGCCCGCGAGCGAGCAGGCTTCGTGCGAGATGCCTTCCATCAGGCAGCCGTCGCCGAGGAACACATACGTGTGGTGATCGACGATCTTCGCGTCAGGCTTGTTGAATTCGTTCGCGAGCAGCGACTCGGCGAGCGCCATGCCGACCGAGTTCGCGAGGCCCTGGCCGAGCGGGCCCGTGGTCGTCTCGACGCCCGGCGTGATGCCGTACTCGGGGTGGCCCGGCGTCTTCGAGTGCATTTGACGGAAGTTCTTCAGCTCTTCCATCGGCAGGTCGTAGCCCGTCAGATGCAGCAGCGAGTACAGCAGCATCGAGCCGTGACCGTTCGACAGCACGAAGCGGTCGCGATCGGACCAATGCGGGTTTTTCGGGTTGTGACGCAGGTGTCGCGACCACAGCGCAACACCGATCTCGGCCATGCCCATGGGCATGCCGGGGTGACCGGAGTTCGCTTGTTGAACGGCATCCATGGCGAGCGCGCGGATCGCGTTGGCCATCAGGGAGGTGGGTGCGGGAGACGAGGTCGTCATGTCGAGTCCGGAGAATGGTCCAAAAAGCGGAGGCGCCGTTGATGGTCCGGAAGCCCGGCGGCCAGTCTGCTTCGGCGCACGGTGCGGCGCCGGGAGACGCGGGGCAGGCAGAGCAAACGGACAGGGCTGCGAAGCGGAATATTCTAACAGATAGCCGGCCGCGTCTTCGGCCATAGGACGGGCGTTTCGGAGCGATCCAGCGCGCATGGGCACCCGGCCGGCGCACGCTGCGCAGGCCGTCGCTGCGTCATGCGGCCTCGATCTGCGGCCTGTTTCCCGCGCGCTTGACGGCGCGCAATCTCCAGAACTTTTTCGGCCCTGTCTAGATCCTTCCGTGTGTTGTCGCGATTTACGATTCCGCAAAGCAAGCACGATCCTGCGAAAATCCGGATGCGCCTGACGCTGGAAATATCGCCGTGCGGTTCATTATTCGCCGTTCGTCGCGTATCCAGCGATAAACTAAGCCGATTCTTAGAGCGTTAGGTTTGAGAGTGCTGCAAAATTCATCGCTTCTTCGGCACTGGCCGCCGCGAGGCAACCCTGGTAGCGAAGGCGATGGCATGACGACCCACTGGTTCAGGAGAGTTCGATGACTGCCTCACGCCCCGCCGGAGTGCCATGGCTGACGCCGTATCTGACCGTCCGCGATGCGCGCACCTCGATCGCGTTCTTCGAAGCGGCGTTCGGTTTCCGGGTCCGGGACAGCGTGCACGACGATGGCGCCGTCATGCACGTCGAGATGACGTATCAGGATCAATTGATCGTCATGTTCGCCCCGGAAGGCGCGTTCGGCTCGACGGCGAAAACCCCGAAAAGCGCGGCCACGACGGCACCCCAATCGTTTTACCTTTATGTCGACGACGTCGACACGGTCTATGCGCGGGCCATTGCGGCCGGCGCCAGGTCGCTGAGCGAACCGCAAGATCAGTTCTGGGGCGATCGTTTTGCCCAGATCGAAGATCTCGACGGCTACCGCTGGGCGTTAGCCTGCCACCTGTCTTGAATGAATGAGAACTTTCCTTATGCCTCGCTTCTTCGTCGGCACCCCGTTCAAAACCGACGACATCGTTTCCCTGCCGGATGAAGTCAATCGGCACGTGCGTGTCCTGCGTCTGCAACCCGGCGACACCGTGAGCCTGTTCAACGGCGCCGGCGGCGAGTACAGCGCCGAAATCGTCGATATGGATCGCCATGGAACCATCGTGCGGATCGGCCCGTTCCGCGACGTCGAGGCTGAGCCGCCCTATCGGTTGACGCTCGCACAGGGTATCGCCGGCAGCGACAAGATGGACTGGCTGATCGAAAAAGCGACCGAACTCGGCGCGTCCGAATTCGTGCCGCTCACGACCACGCGCAGCGTCGTGCGCCTGTCCGGCGAGCGCGCGCAACGCAGGCAGGTTCACTGGCAGCGGATCGTGCAGGCGTCGTGCGAGCAATGCGGGCGCAACCGCCTGCCGGAAGTGATGCCGACACGCGAACTCGCCACGTGGCTCGGCTCGATGCCGAAGGAACCCGCCGACGGCGAGTTGCGCCTGCTGCTGTCGCCGCGCGCGAGCGTGCCGTTCTCCGCCTTGCCCAGCGAGCCGCCGACCGTCCGCGCGCTGATCCTGGTCGGCCCGGAAGGCGGCTTCTCCGCTGCCGAAGAAGCGGCGGCGGCGAGCCACGGTTTTACGTCCGTCGGTCTCGGCCCGCGCGTGCTGCGCACCGAGACAGCCGGGATCGCCGTGCTGTCCGCGCTGGCCGCGCGCTGGGGCGGCTGGTAAGCGGCGCGTCTTGCGGCGCCTTCCCCCGAAAAAAGCCATCACCTGAATGCAAAAGGCCCGCCAATTGGCGGGCCTTTCTTATTTCAGATCAAACACTCAGGCAAACGAGTAAAACACCCGGAACGCCACCTTGCGCTCCGCCCAGAACTCTGCGGCCTCGCGGAACACGTCGAGCAGCGTTTCACGTGCTTCCTTGTCGAATTTGATCGCGATCGGCAGCGCTTCGAGCACGATGACGAATCCCGGTTGCGAGCCAGCCTTATGAACGAGATCGGTCAGCGAGTCGTACAGCGCGTCGTAATTCTTGCCGAAATGCTTCGGAAACAGGAACGACGTCGCGATGGTTTCCATCACTTCCTGCTTCGACTGGGCGTTGCCCACGAATGCATAGAGGAAATGCTGACCGAGCCGAGCCGCTTCGTCGGCGAGATCCTGCACGCGGAACGCGCGGATCGACTGCACGATGTTCGGTCGTACGGTCTGGAAAAGACTCATGCGCTCCTCTTCCGATGAAAGGCCCGTACTGGCTTCGTTCTGGACGTCACGGACCTGGCCGGCATCGCGCATCTGCATGACGCGCTGGAACATATTGCCGTCGCCGGCCGCGAGAAAATCCGTCGCGACTTTCGAGTCGTGCGCGTAGACGTTGTCGCTCATGCCGATTATCCCGATGTCATTCAATAATGCGATTAAAACTGGCGTAGTGGTCGTCTGAGTAGTAGCAATTGGCGGTCCGCCTGAGCGGCCCCCCACAGACGATGCGCCGTGCGCCGCGATCGCGGGCGCCTGGCGTGGGAACGGTGTATTCGTGGTAATAGCCGCGCCGGTGCGGCGGCAGCAACCGCTCACGATTGCCGAATACGACGCCGTCCTTCTCATACGGATAAGGCCCGCCAGCTGCAATCAAGTTCAATGTGCTGACGGCTTGCGGCGGCAATTGCGCCACCGCGATCGTGCCTCCCGCCTGCCCCTGCTGCGCTTCCCGGGCCAGGGCGCCCGCCGGAAAGCCGCCTGATCCAACGACCAGGCCGCCAACCGTCAAGGCGGCGATCAGCACGCCGTCGCGGAGCCACTTGCGTGCCATGAGTCCAGGATTCCCGCTGTTAACTAACGAGTTTGACGACCATGAAAGTCGTAAGGGTATCGCTAATGTCTTTTGGAATCAACGTTCATTAGTCGGACGAAAGGTCGTCCAGGCGAAAACCGGCAGGGCGCCGACGCCAGATATGACACATTTTGACAGAGATTTTAGCCCGATTGAGATAAAGTTATCTCAAGGCAAGATGTTGGACGGCGTTCATGCCTCGTCGTCCGGACAGTTCGCACAACCGATTCACGTCAAGCATCTGCCTTTTTGCGGGATGGCTAATCCCCAGCCATTGCTCGAAGGCGTGCCCATCGCGGGCACGCCTCTTTTTTTGCCTGCGCGAGCTAAGAACCAACAGCTCGCGCCGAAACAATCGCAGATTTAACGCGTTGCGTTCACATCCGCGACGAGCAGCGCCGTCACATGTTGACGATCCGGCGAACGGTTGCCGACGGCGTCAGCACATGCACCGGCTGCGCCGCGCCGAGCAGGATCGGCCCGATCGCGATGTTGTTGCCGGCTGCCGTCTTCAGCAGGTTGTACGAGATGTTGGCGGCGTCGATATTCGGCAGCACCAGCAGGTTCGCGTCGCCTTCCAGCGTCGAATCCGCGAGGATTTCCTTGCGCAGGTTCGCGTCGAGTGCCAGGTCGCCGTGCATTTCGCCGTCCACCTGCAGATGCGGTGCACGTTCCTGCAAGATAGCCAGCACATCGCGCATTTTCTGCGCAGAAGGCGCGTTGCTCGTGCCGAAGTTCGAGTGCGACAGCAGCGCGATCTTCGGTTCGATGCCGAAGCGCCGCACTTCTTCCGCCGCCATGATCGTGATCTCGGCCAGTTCCTCCGCCGTCGGATCGACGTTCACGTGCGTATCAACGAGGAAAATCTGGCGGTTCGGCAGCACCAATGCGTTCATTGCCGCGTAGACCTTCGCGCCTTCCTTCTTGCCGATCACCTGATCAATGAAGTGCAGGTGGCGGTGGGTCGTGCTGACCGTGCCGCAGATCATGCCGTCGGCGTGGCCCTTCTTCACCAGCATCGAGCCGATCAGCGTCGTGCGGCGGCGCATTTCCAGCTTCGCCATCTGCTCCGTGAAGCCCTTGCGCGACATCATCTTGTGATAGGTCTGCCAGAAGTCGCGGTAGCGTTCGTCGTGGTCGGTGTTGACGATCGTATAGTCCTGGCCATTGACGAGACGCAGGCCATACTTCGCGATGCGTTGCTCGATCACAGCCGGACGGCCGATCAGAATCGGCTTCGCCAGCTTTTCGTCGACGGCGATCTGCACCGCGCGCAGCACGCGCTCTTCCTCGCCCTCGGCGAACACGATGCGCTTCTTCTCCGGCTCGACGCCACGCGCGAGCTGGAAGATCGGCTTCATCGTCGTGCCGCTGTGGTAGACGAACTGCTGCAGATGCTGCTTGTACGCCTCCATGTCTTCGATCGGACGCGTGGCGACGCCGGCATCCATCGCAGCCTGCGCAACGGCGGGCGCGATCTGAACGATCAGGCGCGGATCGAAAGGCTTCGGAATCAGATACTCCGGACCGAACGACAGGTCCTGAATGCCGTAAGCCGTCGCGACGATGTCGGATTGTTCCTGGCGCGCCAGTTCCGCGATCGCGTTGACTGCGGCAATTTCCATTTCCTTCGTAATCACCGTCGCGCCGACGTCGAGCGCGCCGCGGAAGATGAACGGGAAACACAGAACGTTATTGACCTGGTTCGGATAGTCGGTGCGGCCCGTCGCGAGCACGGCGTCGGGGCGCACTTCGAGCGCGAGTTCCGGCAGGATTTCCGGCGTCGGGTTGGCGAGCGCGAGAATCAGCGGCTTGTCGGCCATCTGCTTGACCATGTCCTGCTTGAGCACGCCGCCCGCCGACAGGCCGAGGAACACATCCGCTCCGCCCATCACTTCCGACAGCGTGCGCGCGTCCGTCTCACGAGCAAACCGCTCCTTGTCCGGGTCCATCAGTTCCGTGCGGCCCTTGTAGACGACACCGGCCAGGTCGGTCACGTAGATGTTCTCGATCGGCATGCCGAGATCGACCAGCAGGTTCAGACACGCCAGCGACGCAGCGCCCGCGCCCGACGCGACCAGCTTCACTTCCTTGATGCTCTTGCCGACCACCTTCAGCCCGTTCGTGACAGCCGCCGCGACGACAATCGCCGTGCCGTGCTGGTCGTCGTGGAAAACGGGAATCTTCATGCGCTTGCGGCATTCGCGCTCGACGATGAAGCAGTCCGGCGCCTTGATGTCTTCAAGGTTGATGCCGCCGAAGGTCGGCTCGAGCGCCGCGATCACCTCGACCAGCTTGTGCGGGTCCGACTCGTTCAGCTCGATGTCGAACACGTCGATACCGGCGAATTTCTTGAACAGGACGGCCTTGCCCTCCATGACCGGCTTCGACGCGAGCGGCCCGATGTTGCCCAGGCCGAGCACCGCGGTGCCGTTCGACACGACGCCGACCAGGTTGCTGCGCGCCGTGAAGCGCGCCGCATTCAGCGGGTTTTCGACGATCGCCTCGCACGCGAACGCAACGCCAGGCGAGTACGCCAGCGCGAGGTCGCGCTGGTTGATCATCTGCTTGGTCGGGGCGATCGCGATCTTCCCGGGGGTCGGGAATTCGTGATAATCGAGTGCGGCTTCACGGAGTTTGATATTGACGGGAGTCGACATAAGCGGACTTGGAAGTGCGGATTAGAATAGATGTTCGATCGCATTGTAGCGCCAATCCCAAAAGTCGAACCCTGCAATCCGGGTGCAAGTGCCGCGACCGAAACAGCGTGAAAGGAAAGCACACCGTTTTGTCGGCCTCCGCGCCGCGACTACAATGCGCGCCTTTAGCATCGTGTTAGCTTCGATTAGCGTTTCTTGAGCGCATCCATTCACCCGCTTCCGCCGTCTTTCGCACTCGTACGCCTCATTTATGCTTTCAGAGTTTTCGCTGATAGACCGCTTCTTCGCGCGCCGCGCGTCGGATTCGACCTACCCGCAGCGCGCTGCCTTGGGCATCGGTGACGATTGCGCGCTGCTTGCGCCGCCCGCTGGGGAGATGCTCGCCATTTCGACGGACATGCTGGTCGAAGGCCGCCACTTCTTTCCCGACGTCGATCCGAAGGCGCTCGGTCACAAGGCGCTCGCCGTCAATCTGTCGGACCTCGCGGCGATGGGCGCAAAGCCGCAAGCGTTCACGCTCGCGTTCTCGCTGCCGAAAGCCGACGCCGACTGGCTGTCCGCGTTCAGCGACGGTCTCTTCGAACTCGCCGGGCGCCATGGCTGCGAACTGGTCGGCGGCGATACGACGGGCGGGCCGCTGAATCTGTGCATCACCGTATTCGGCTCGGTGCCGCCGCAGAGCGCGCTGCGCCGCGACGCCGCGCAGCCCGGCGACGACATCTGGGTATCCGGTACGCTGGGCGACGCGCGTGCGAGCCTCGGCGTGCAACGCGGCGAGTGGTCCGCGGATGCCAGCGACGCTGCGACATTCCGCCGCGCCATGGAGCTGCCCGAGCCGCGTGTCGCGCTGGGTCTGGCGTTACGCGGGATCGCGCGCGCCGCGCTGGATATTTCCGACGGCCTGGCGGGCGACCTGATGCACATCCTCGAACGCTCGCGCGTGAACGCGACCGTCGACGCCGACGCGCTACCACGGTCGGACGCGCTGCGCCGTCTCTCCGCGGACATCCAACGCCGCTGCACGATCGCGGGCGGCGACGACTACGAGTTGTGCTTCACTGCGCCGCCCGCCGCGCGCGCCGAAGTCGTTGCAGCGGGTCAACAGGCACGTTTGCCCGTGACGCGCGTCGGTACAATAACTCCGCTCGATGCGGCCGACGCCGTGCCCGCGATCTCGTGGCACGACGCGTCAGGCGCTCCACTTACATTGACGTTGCAAGGCTTCGATCATTTCCATGCAGAATGAATCCTCGCTTGGCCCGGCCGGCAGTTTCTCCGACGCGCCAACAGGCGGACAGCCCGGCCCATCCGGCGGCACACCCGACGGCAAGCCTGAAGGAGCGTCGAACGGCGAGCCGCGCGCGCCGCGGCCCCGCCGCGCGACCGCGCGCTTCATGCTGTCACATCCGTTGCATATCTTGTCGCTGGGTTTCGGCAGCGGCCTGTCGCCGATTGCGCCCGGCACGTTCGGCACACTCTTCGCGTGGGCATCGTTCGCTGCGTTCAGTGCGCAGTTGACCGTCATCGAATGGGGCATTCTGATCGTCGTCGGTTTTGTCGCGGGCATCGGCATTTGCAGCTTCACCGCGAACCGGCTCGGCATTGAAGATCCGTCGCCCGTCGTGTGGGACGAGATCGTCGCGTTCTGGCTGGTGCTGCTGATGGTGACGCCCGCCACCTTCACGGGACAGCTGTGGGCGTTCATCGTGTTCCGCTTCTTCGACATGGTGAAGCCGCCGCCCATTCGTTATTTCGACCGCAGACTGAAAGGCGGCTTTGGCATCATGTTCGACGATCTCGTCGCGGCGTTCTTCACGTTGCTCGTGATTGCGCTCTGGCGGATGTCGGTCTGATCGTTTCCTGCGTTTCCCGCGTTTTCCTTATCCCGAGCCCAGCATGACTACCGATTCCGTCGTTCACCAACTCGCCATTCGCGCCGGCAATCGTCTGCGCGACGAGCGGCTGATGCTTGCCACGGCTGAATCCTGCACGGGCGGCATGGTCGCGACGGCCATCACCGATATTTCCGGCAGCAGCGGATGGTTCGAGCGCGGCTTCGTCACGTACTCGAACCAGGCCAAGAGCGAGATGATCGGCGTGCCGCCCGATCTCATCGAGAAGCACGGCGCCGTGTCGGAGCCGGTCGCGCGGGCGATGGTCGAAGGCGCGTTGCGCAATTCCCGCGCGCAGGTCGCGCTGTCGATTACGGGCGTGGCCGGCCCCGGCGGCGGGACGGAGACAAAGCCGGTCGGGATGGTGTGCTTCGGATGGAGCAACCGGCTGCATACCGTCGTCGAGACGCTGGTGTTCAAGGGCGACCGCGAGCGCGTGCGCGTGCAGGCGGCGACGCACGCATTGCGCGGGCTGTTGACCTTGCTCGACGAACGCGAGCGTTGAGCTTCCTCATTCCCGACTACGGCAGGAAATCATGGCCCGTCATATCGCCCGCGACGAACTGATTCGCCGCTTCGATTTGCAGCCGCATCCCGAAGGCGGCTTCTTTCGCGAGACGTACCGCTCGGCCGACGCGATCCGCCGCGAGGGTTCCGCCGATTCCCGCTCCGCCTCCACGGCGATCTACTACCTGCTTTGCGACGGCGCGCACTCCGCGTGGCACCGCATCCAGTCGGACGAAGTCTGGCATTTCTACGCGGGCGATCCGCTCAACGTCTATGTGCTGGAAGACGACGGCTCGCTCACGGTGCATCGTCTGGGCAACGCGATTGAAGATGCCGGCTGCGTGTTTCAGGCCGTCGTCACGTCCGGCCGGTGGTTCGCCGTACAGTGCGACGATGCGGCGGGCGTTGCGCTCGTCGGCTGCACGGTCGCGCCGGGGTTTGAGTTCAGCGAGTTCGAGATCGCGGATGTCGACGCGCTGGTGCGAGAGTATCCGCGGCACCGCACGCTGATCGCGAAGTTAGGGCCGGCCCGCGCTTGACCGGGGCCGCCCTGCGCAGCACTAACGCCGCGCCTTAGCGAAACGCGTTGATACGGTCGCGCGTGTCCTTCGCGGCCTGCGCGGCGGCTTCGACCCAATCGTCGCCCTTGCCCGCGTACAGAATCGCGCGCGACGAGTTGATCAGCATGCCCGTGCCCGCTGCCGTGCGCCCTGCCCGGACCGTCGCTTCGACGTCGCCGCCTTGCGCGCCGATACCGGGAATCAGCAGCGGCATGTCGCCGACAATGCCGCGCACCACTTCGATTTCCTTCGGGAACGTCGCGCCGACCACCAGACCCAGTTGCCCCTTCGCGTTCCACTTTTCCGCCGCGAGCCGCGCGACAGTCTGATACAGCGGACGACCTTCCGTCTCCAGAAACTGCAGGTCCGAGCCGCCCGGATTCGACGTCCGGCACAGCACGATCACGCCCTTGCCGTCGTGCTCCAGGTACGGCTCGATCGAATCGAAGCCCATGTACGGATTCACCGTGACGGCGTCGGCGCGATAACGGTCGAACGCTTCGCGCGCGTATTGCTCGGCCGTGCTGCCGATATCGCCGCGCTTCGCATCCAGAATCACGGGCAGGCCGGGATGCTTCAGGTGGATGTGCGCGATCAGTTGCTCAAGCTGCTCTTCGGCGCGGTGCGCGGCGAAATAGGCAATCTGCGGCTTGAACGACGATGCGTAAGGCGCCGTCGCGTCGACGATCTTCTTGCAGAAATCGAAGATCGCGTCAGAACGGTTGGCGTACGCGCCGGGAAACCTGGTCGGCTCGGGATCGAGGCCGACGCACAGCAGCGAATTCGTCGTGTGCCATGCGTGGTCGAGCGTCTGGATGAATGTGGACATAGGAAATCTCGCGGCGCGCGGGTAACGGATGAGCCGCGTATTTTACTCGCGCGGCGCATTGCGGGCCGCATCCGCGATCGGCCCGTTGCCGCTGTCCGCCCTTTATAGCCGCCCTTGATACCCGCCCTGATTGCCCGCCCTTGCTATCCGCGCTTCGCCGCGCGGCCGCCTGCCATCGCGCGCAGTCCTGTGCGCTCGACCGCGAAGCTGAACGAGCGCGCAAGCCGCTGGCCGCGCGCGAGCATCGTCATGCCGTTGTCGGTGGCACCGCCCGGCAGGTTCATCGCGTTGATCGGATGATCGACGGGTTCGAAGCAGAAAAAGTCTTTCGACGGCGGCGTGTAGAGGATGTAGTACTCGGTGCTCGACGACATTGTCAGCGACAGGCGGCGCTTCGGCCACACGACCGTCGCATGGCCGCTCCAGCCGGTGAACGCATGATTGACGAGCGAGCGCGGCAACGGATACGCCACGCCGAACTGCCACGCGGGCGGCACGGGCACATGGCGTACTGGCAGCCAGTCTTCGCCGGACAGCCACAAGCCTGCCGCAGCCGCCGACAGTTGCGTGTCGGCATCGCGCACCAGAAACGGATGCACGCCAAGGCCGAACGGCATCGCTTCGCGGCCGGTGTTTTCGACTTCGAGCGTGATGACGAGCGTCGAGCCGTCCAGCGCGTAAGTCTGCGTCGCGCGATAAGCGTACGGCTTGCCGTCGCGGCGGTCGAGCGTCAGCGTGAGGTTTTCGGCGTCGGCGGCGGCGATGGTCCAGTTCGCGAGCCAGCCGTCGCCGTGAATCGGCAGCGATTCGCCCGTGCGGTTGCACGGCACGTCGATCGCGCGCTCGCCGAGCATGAACTGCCCGCCGCCGATCCGGTTCGAATACGGCAGCAGCGAATAGCAGGCGAGATCGTTCGCGTCGGTGTCTGCATCGACATGACGGCAGCGCCGGAACACGGGCACGAGCGTGCCTTCGTTGCGAAAGTCGAAGCGCGTGACACCACCGCCCAGCGACGGCGCCACATCGAGCCTTAGCAGCGAATTGGCGAGCGTCACGCAGGCGACGTCGGCGGCGCTTCCCGCGCCGACGGCCACCGCGGACGTACTCGGCCCGGCTAGCACGGGCTGCACGGTGGCCGCGAGGCGTGCGCGGCGCGCACGAGATTGTGGAGAAGATGGGACAGCGGAATTCGCGACAGTCATATCACACTCCCACGAGAGGCATCGGACGGCATGATCGGCGCATCGGAGAACAGATGGCTGCTTGTGCGGGCGGCACGTCGTAGCGGCCGCCTCCTGAGTTTTGCTGCGCGCCCCAAAGCCAACTGCGTTCGGGGCGTGGACTACCTGCTTCGGATACTGCCTGAATCTTTTAGTTCGCTTGCCTTACGCGCTGCGCTTCGCCGCAAGCGCGGCAGGCGATCCCTTGAACACCGGCTCCGGCAAACCGCGCCGGCCCTGCGTTGCGACATACACGCCGCCGGCGCGCGTATCGCCTGACAGCGCCTGGGCGTCGAGCCCGACACGCGCGCTCGTCACATACAGCGTGCCGAGTTGCGCGCCGCCCAGCGCGACGCAGCTGGGCTGCACGGTCGGCACGTCGACGCGCTCCGTTTCCACACCGCTCGCGTCGTAGCGCACCACGCGCCGGCCGCCCCACTGCGCATTCCACAGGCCGCCTTCGCTATCGACCGTCGAGCCATCCGGCTCGCCCGTGCTATCCGTCAGCCTCACGAACAGCCGCTGGTTTGCGACGCTGCCGTCCGCGCGGTAATCGCAGGCGCGGATTTCGAGCGTCGGCGAATCGCAAAAGTACATGGTCGCGCCGTCGGGGCTGAACGCGATACTGTTCGAAATCGCGGGCGATGGCAATGCCAGACGTTCGAGTGTCAGATCGTGATTCAGCCGGTAAAACCCGCCGATGGCCTGCACGGGCGACGCTTCGTCCTTCGTGCCGAACACGAAGCGTCCCTGGCGATCGCAACGGCCGTCGTTGACGCGCGTGTTCAAGCCCGGCTCGACTTCGACGATGGACTCGATCTCGCCCGTCGCAAGGTCGAAGAAAGCCAGCCGCGACGCGAGACCCAACAGCATGTAATGCGGATCGGCGCACAACGCGAAAGTCGACAGCCGCTCCGGCATACGCCAGAACGTGCTGCGGCCATCGCGCGGATCGTAACGCCAGAGCCGCGCGCCTTCAATATCCGTCCAGTAGAACAGGCCGCTGCGCGCGTCCCAGGTTGCGCCTTCGCCCAGCGTGCATTTCGAATCGACCAGCAATGCAGCCTGAACGTTGGTGATCGTGTCGCTCATGCCCAGCCTCCATCGACGATGACTTCCTGCGCAGTGATCATGCGGCTGTCGTCGGCGGCGAGGAAGAGCGCCATCCGCGCGAGGTCTTCGGGCAGCAGTTCGGCGTCGATGCACTGGCCCTGCTTGATCGCGAGACGCCCGGCGTCGTCGAGCCACAGGCGCTTCTGTTTTTCCGTCATCACCCAGCCCGGCAGCAGCGAATTGACGCGAATGCCGAAGTGACCGAGATCGCGCGCGAGTCCTTTCGTGAGGCCCTGCACCGACGACTTCGCCAGCGTGTACACGGGATAGCCGCCGTTCTTCAACATCCAGCTGATCGAGCCGAGATTGATGATCGAGCCGCGCTGCGCCGCTTTCATGTCGTCGGCGACGGCCTGCGCCGCGAAGAACTGGTGACGGATGTTGACGGCGATGCCCGCGTCGAACGACTCGGGCGTCACGTCTTCGATCTTGTGGCGCTTGTCGTTCGCTGCATTGTTCACCAGCACTTCGATCGGGCCGAGCGCCGCGCGCACGTCGGCGATCGCCTTTTTCAGCGCGTCGATATCGGTCAGATCGACGCGTAGAAACAGCGGTTTGTGACGCGAATCGCCGAGTTGATCGGCGAGCGCGTCGCCCGCCGTTTCGTCGATATCGAAGAACGCGACGCGCGCGCCCTGCGCGACGAAGTGTTCGACGAACGACGCGCCGATCCCCGTCGCGCCGCCCGTAATCAGCACCGTGCGATCCACGAGGCTCGGATAGCGCGCGTAGACGCTCTGTTCTTCACGCGCGTTCGCGTTGGCGGGAGACGACATCGTTCGGTTTCCTTCTTCTGGCGTTGAGCGTAGAGAAAAATCAGTCGCTAATCAGTCACGCGAGCCGCGGTTCTTCAACTGGTCCAGCAGCACCGCCGCGAGCAGGATCGCGCCGCGCACGAGGTACTGATAGAACGCGTCGATGTTCATCAGGTTCATCACGTTTTCGACGGTGCCCATGATCAGCACGCCGATCACGACGCCCGAAATCGTCGCGCGGCCGCCGAGCAGCGACACGCCGCCCAGCACGCACGCCGAAATCACGTTCAGCTCGAAACCTTCCGCGGCGTTCGGCTGACCCGACGTGATACGCGACGCGAGAATCACACCCGCCAGCGCCGTCACCGCGCCCTGAATCAGGAAGATATAGACGCGCGTACGTTCGACATTGATACCCGCGAGACGCGACGCCTCCGGATTGCCGCCGATCGCGAGCGTGTTGCGACCGTACACCGTCGAGTTCAGCATCACGCCGAACACGATGAAGCACACCAGCGTCACCCAGATGGGCAGCGACACGCCGAACATCGACAGGCTGCCGAGCGCGATGAACGTATCCGACGACACGCCCACGGCCTGACCATGCGACACGATGAAGCCGAGGCCGCGCACGATTTCCATCGTCGCGAGCGTCGTGATCAGCGCGTTGATGCGCAGATACGCGATCACCGCGCCGTTGACGAAGCCGATCACCGAACCCGCCACGACAGCGGCGACGATCGCGATAAACGTGTTGCCCGTCGCGTTGAGCACCATCGCGCACAACACGCCGGCAAAGGCGACCGTCGAACCGATGGAAAGGTCGAAGTCGCGCGACGCGAGACAGAACATCATCGTGCACGCAACCATGCCGATCTGCGAAATCGACAGCGCGAGGCCGAGCATGTTCTCGATCGAGAAGAAGTGATCGACGGTCAGCGACATCGTGATGAACATCACGACGAAGATCACGATCAGGCTGTACTCCGTGATCTGCTGCCACCACTTCTGCTTGTCGTTGGCTTGCGGAATCAGCGCTTCAGCGGCGCTCTTGGCGGCCTGTTGCGTGAGGTTTTCTCTGGCTTGCATTTGGTTCACTCCTCCCGTTCCCCACGGGTTACAGGACTGTTGTAGATCCTGTCAGTTACAGATGTCTTGCGGCTTTCGTTTCATCCAGCCGGCGTGCCCGGGCGTTCAGGCCGCCTGCGCCGTCGTCGAGCTCTTCGGCAGCGCGAGGCTCAGCACCGATTGCTCGGTGGCAGCGCTGCGCGGCAGCTCGCCCGAAATGCGCCCCTGGCGCATCACGAGAATCCGGTCGGACACGCCCAGCACTTCCGGCAATTCCGACGAGATCATCACGATCGCGCAGCCGCGCTCGGCCAGTTCATAAATCACGTTATAGATTTCGTGCTTCGCGCCGACGTCGATGCCGCGCGTCGGCTCGTCGAGAATCACGACGCGCAGATCCGGCTCGGCCAGCCAGCGCGACAGAATCGCTTTCTGCTGGTTGCCGCCCGAAAGAAACCGGATTTTCTGACGGCGGCTCGGCGTCTTGATCTTCAGCAGCTTGATGAAGCGGTCAGCCGTTTCGGCTTCCTTCTTGCGATCGAGAAACAGCCCCGCCTTCAGATAGTGACGGCGGCAGCTGATATTGATGTTCTCCGCCACGGAAGCTATCGCGACGATGCCTTCTTCCTTGCGGTCTTCCGGGCACAGCACGATGCCCTGGCGAATCGCTTCGCCCGCGCTCTTCACCTTGATCGGCTTGCCGTCGAGCACCAGTTCGCCGCCCTTCTTCGGATCGTCGCCGTAGATCAGGTGCATCAGTTCGCTGCGGCCCGCGCCCACCAGCCCGAAGAAGCCGACGATCTCGCCGCGCCGCACCTCGAAGCTCGCCGGTTCCGTCAGCGGTTTGCCTTCGATGTTCTTCACCGAGAAGCGCACTTCGCCGAGTTCGCGCGGCCGGTAGCCGTAGATGTCCGAGATTTCGCGGCCGACCATTTCCGCCACGATCGTGTCGCGGCTCACGCCTTCCAGCGTCGGATGCGACGCGACCTTGCGGCCGTCGCGGAAAATCGTGCACGCGTCGCACAGCTGATAGATCTCGTCCATGCGGTGCGAGATGTAGATCAACGCGCGGTTGTCGGCGCGCAGATTGCGCACCAGCTTGAACAGCACCTCGGTTTCGCGGTGCGACAGCGAACTGGTCGGCTCGTCGAGCGCGATCACGCGGGCGTTGCGCATCAGCGCCTTGCAGATTTCGACCATCTGGCGTTGCGCGATGGAGAGCTTGCGCAGCTTCGCATTCGGATCGAGATCCACGCCCATCGCCGCGAGTTGCTCGCGCACGTAGCGCTTCGCGTCGGCCTTCTTCACGAAGCCGACCGTGTTCGGCAGGCGGCCGAGCAGCAGGTTTTCCGAGACCGTCAGATCGGGCACGTACTGCAGTTCCTGGTGAATCACCGCGATGCCCGCGCCAATCGAGGCGCCCGCATTCGCGAACCGCACCTCGTTGCCGTCGATCATCATGCGGCCGGAATCCGGCTGATATTCACCGCCGAGAATTTTCAGCAGGGTCGATTTCCCTGCGCCGTTTTCGCCCATCAGGCCATGCACCTGGCCGGCATGCACGTCGAAAGAGATGCCGTCGAGCGCACGCACGCCTGGAAACACCTTGCCGATATTGTCAAAACGCAGCGTCGCTGACACTTTGCCTCCTGTTGCTTCGATTGAACCTTCGTTCATGCCGCAGCCGTTCGCCCGGTGCGGCGTTCACGATGGCTTGCCCCTCTGCTTCTGAACCGTTCCGTGCCGCACGCCCCGCCGATCACGGCCGGGGCGCGCGGCGCGTGAGTGCCGCTCATGTGCACTCACACGCGTGCGTCGCGCTTACTTCGATGCGAGACCCATCTTTTCACGCACTTCGCCGACGTTGTCGCGCGTGGCGAGCATGCCCGTCGTCAGCGTGAGCTTCGGCGGTTCCTTGCCTTGCGTGATCCACGAGTACATCAGTTCCGACGTCTCTTCGCCGTGGCGCTTCGGGCTGATGATCACGGTGCCGAAGAAGCCAGTCGGGTTCGGCTTCTTGAACTCGTTCAATGCCGAGTCCGAGCCGCCAATGCCGATGCCGATCATGTTGTCGGCCTTGAAGCCGCGGCCTTCCGCTGCGCGCACGGCGCCGAGCACGGCTTCGTCGTTCAGGCCGTAGGCGACCCAGTGCTTGAAGTTCGGATTCTTCGTCAGCGCGATGTTGGCTGCGTTGAACGCGTTTTCCGTGTCGGTCTTCGCTTGCGGCGCGGCGATGATGTTGGCCTTCGGGAAACCGGCGGCGATCAGCGCGTCGGTGGCGCCGGCCGTGCGGTCATGCGCCGTCGGCAGCTGTTCGTAGGTCACGTCGATTGCGCCGACGTCCTTCATGTCCCAGCCGCGCTTCTTGATTTCAGCCGCGATGCCTTCGCCAACCTGCTTGCCGATGTTGTAAGCCGAGATGCCCATGTGCGGCACCGATTCGATCGGCTTGCCTGCGCCGTCGACGAGGCGGTCGTCCACCGTCATCATCTTCAGGCCGTCAGCCTTCGCCTTCGCGACGATGCCCGGTCCGAGCTTGACGTCCGGCGTGCAGATCACGAAGCCTTGTGCCTTTTGCGCAGCGAGGTTGTCGATTGCGCTCATGACCTTCTCGCCCGAAGGCGCGCCGATCTTCACCAGCGTGAAGCCCTTTTCCTTCGCAGCGGCTTCGGCGAACTTCCACTCGTCCTGGAACCACGGCTCTTCCGGCTGCTTCACGAGGAAACCGATCTTGACCGGGTCGGCGGCTTGCGCAACGGGTGCGTTGAACAGCACCGCCGTCGCCGCTGCTGCCAGCGTGAGGAAAATTCTGCGTTTCATGATGCGTGTCTCCTGACTAATGAGTAACGAGAAGGTTATCGGCCGCGTCTTCTTGTACCGCCACCGACACACGCGGCCAGCGCGTCAGGCGGTTCACACCGTCGCCCCGGGTGCGGAGCGGCTTTGCTGCTTTTTCTGTTCCTTCGCTACTGCTTTGTTCTTTGCTTGTTCAGTCTTTCAGTCGTGGTAAAGCGCAGAGCGCCCGCCATCGACCGTGATGCAACTCGCGTTGATGAAGGGCGCTTCATCCGAGGCGAGAAAGACGGCTGTCATCGCGACTTCTTCCGGCTTGCCGATGCGCTTCATCGGCTGCAGATCGAGCGTCGCCTGCTGCGCGGCGGCAGGATCGGACTGACCGTCCCACCAGTCGCGCGTCAGCTGCGTTTCGATGTAGCCCGGCGCGATCGCATTCACGCGCACGTTGCGCGGCGCGTATTCGATGCCGAGCGCGCGCGTGAGGCCGATCACGCCGTGCTTTGCGACCGGGTACGGGAAGCAGCCCGGAATGATCTTGAACGAGTGTGTCGACGCGATGTTCACGATGCTGCCCGCGCCGCGCTCGACCATGCCCGGCAGCACCGCGCGGCAGCCGTTCCACACGCCGTCCAGATCGACGGCGAAGCAGCGGCGCCAGTCTTCGTCGGTCATCGTCAGCGGGTCGCAAAACACGTTGATGCCGGCGTTGTTCACCAGCACGTCGATCGGGCCGAAGGCGCTTTCGCCTTCGCTCACCGCGCGCTGCACGGACGCGGATTGCGTGACGTCCGTCTGGACGGCGAGCGTCTTGCCGCCCGTTTGCGCGGCGATGTCGGCGGCCGTGCGCTGCGCGGTTTCGATGTCGAGCTCGGCGAGCACGACAGCGGCGCCCTCGCGCGCGAACGCCGTCGCGATCGCCGCGCCGATGCCGCGTCCCGCACCCGTCACCAGCGCGACCTTGCCTTGCAGCCGTTTCATTTCTTCACGCCCGCGCGCGCGATGCGCAGCCCGTTGATGAACGCCTTCGCATGCGAAGCCGTCGTCGTCGCCGGCTGGCCGGGCTTGTACAGCGCCGAGCCGAGTCCGAAACCGTTCGCGCCCGCGGACAGGAACGGCCCCATGTTGTCCGGCGACACACCGCCGACGGGCAGCAGCGGCACGTCCTTGTGAATCACCGCGCGCCACGCCTTCACGACCTGGCAGCCGAGCTGCTCGGCGGGGAACATCTTCAGCACGTCCGCGCCGTTCTTCAGCGCGATAAAGGCTTCCGTCGGCGTCGCGACGCCCGGCGCGCACGCCATCGCGAGCGACTTCGCCGTCGTCACGACTTCGGGGTCGCTGTGCGGCATCACGATCAGTTCGCCGCCCGCCGCCTTCACGTCGTGCACGAGTTCGCCGCGTAGCACCGTGCCCGCGCCGATGATGGCGTCTACAGGCACCGCCTGGCGGATCGCCGCAATGCTGTCGAACGGGTTCGGCGAATTGAGCGGCACTTCGATGATGCGAAAGCCTGCTTCGTACAGCGCGCGGCCGTGGTCGGCGGCATCGGCGGGCGTGATGCCGCGCAGAATCGCGACCAGCGGGCACGCTTCGAACGCGGCCATCAGGCCGGCGTGCGGCTGGTACGGTGCGGGCAGATTCAGATCGAGTGACATGTCGGTTCCTTGGGTTCGTTGCGCGCCGGCGCGGATCTCGTTCAGCTCGCGCTTCGGGTCGCGCTTCAGTTCAACTGAGCGGCGCCCGACGCTTCGCCGACCAGCCCCGCTTGCGCCGCGATGCGCCACAAGCCGCGCTCGGTCGCCTGCTTCACGAGGTCCGCCTGATGGCAGCCGAATTGCGCAAGCGCGAGCCGGTAGCGTTCACACAGCGCCTCGTTGCCGATCAGTTGCAGCGCGCTGCCGGCGAGCGTCGAATGCTGTTGCGCGAGCGCCGCTTCGAGGCCGCTCAGTTCGTGGCCGATCAGCAGGCCGGACAGATAATCGGGTTGCTGCTCGCGCGCAAGCTGGCCCGTCAGGCCCAGCGTGCGCGTGCTGAAAATCGTTGCGAGCACGCCGGCGCGGCCCTTGTCGCGCGCAACTCGCACGCCGCGCAGGAATGCATCGGTGTCGGGCTGGTCGGGCGTGAGCATCGTGCGGCCGAGAATCGTGTGCTCGGAGAGCGCGGCGAAGACTTCACCCGTCATGAACGTGTCGAAGCGCTCGATCTTCGCGTCGCGCACCATCACCCACTTCGCGTGCGTGCCCGGCAGGCCGATCAACAGGCCCTTGCCCGCCGCCGACGGTCCCGCGCAGGCCAGCGCGCCGAAAATCTGCGTTTCCTCGCCGCGCATCACGTTGGGCAGTTCGCCGTTCTGCAGCACGCCGGGCACGATATTCAGCGGCACGCCGCGCGCGGTCTGCACGCGCACGATGCCGCCGACGAGCGCATCGGCGCTGGCGGGCGCATTCACGTACGGCGCTTCCTTCCAGCCTTGCGCGCTGCCGACCATGCCGGCCGCGATCACGGGCAGCCCGGGCGCGCGGTCCAGCCACGCGCCGACGACGGCATCGAACGCCGCGTCGAAACCGCCGTCCGCCGCCGGGCGCGGCAGATTCATGATGCCCGCCGTCGACGCGCGCGTTTCCAGCACCGCGCCGTTCGCATCGAACAGATAGGCGCGCAGCGACGTCGTGCCCCAATCGAGCGCGATCAGCGCGGCCGATGTGACATTGGCTGCCGCTGCCGCCGTCTGCGCCGGCTGGGCTTGTTCCGTGGACAGGGTCGAGCCCGTCTGAGTCATCGTTTGATCCTGCGGGTAGTCGGTTGCGGAACACGCCAGCCCAGTTCTTCCGAAATCGCGCGCGCCTCGCGCTGCACGACGGGAATCAGTTCGTCCATGCGCTCGAGCGACATGTACGGAATCGTGCTTGCGACCGACAGCGCCGCGACGATCGAACCCGACGCGTCGCGCACGGGTGCGGCCACGCAGCGGATCGACGCTTCGTTCTCTTCGAGGTCGAACGTGAAGCCGCCTGCCGAGTAGTTCGTCATGCGCTGCATGAAGGTCTGCTGGTCGGGCCGGTTGTCGGGCTTGAAGCTGACGCCCGCGAGCGCGCGGCGCGACGCGTCGAACAGCGACTGCCACTGGTCGGGACCGAGGTCGAGCATCATCGCCTTGCCGATACCCGTCGAGGCGAGCGGCATCCGGTGGCCGACGCGCGAGCGCATTTCGAGGCCGCGCGTACCGGGAATCTTGTCGATGTACAGCACGTCGTCGCCGTCACGCACGCCGAGGTGGATCGTGTCGTGCGTCAGTTCGGCCAGCGACGCCAGATGCGGACGCGCGACGGTCGTGAGCGGCATCTGCTCGAGCGCGATCGTGCCGAGTTCGATCAGCTTCGGGCCGAGCAGGTAGCCGCCCTGCACCTGGCGCAGATAGCGCGCCTGGACGAGGCTGCTGACGAGCCGGTGCGTCGTGCTGCGCGTCGTGCCGAGCGCGGCGCCGAAGGTGCGCAGATCGCGCACGCCCGCAGCGGCGGCTTCGAGGATCGCGAGGCCGCGCAGCAGCGTCTGCGTGCCGGCTTGCTGCGGCGTGATGTCGAGCAGCGTGCTCGGCAGGCCGATGGTGTCGGCGGGCGGCGTGGGCGCGACCGCGCCGTTGGCGGGACGCGCGGCCGGCTTGCGCGGCGTTTCGACTTCAGGCGCCTCGGGCGCTTCGGACTCGACGTGAGAGGTCATCGCTTTGTTCATGGCGACTGGCAACAGACAAAAGGTGAGTTACCGCGAAATGCCGGCGTGACGGTGCGCGTCGGGCGAGATTCGAAGCTGCGCAAGGTTCGCGCGGGTAAGCGCGAGCGGGTTGTGCAGCAAGGTGCTGGAAGGCATGGCGTGGTGTCTCCGATTTTCGTCCCGCTTCGGTGCGCCGCGCGGCTTGCGCTGGCGACGAGGCGGTGTTTCTTGGCCGGTCTCGGCTCGTTGAACCGGATTGTAGGGCGCTTTTTTGAGATTCACCAACATATGAACGTCGAGTCCATATTTTGGGAATTGTCGATGACGAACCATGGCGGAGGTCCGCGAAGACTCCAGCGCCGAGCACCCGCCGACTGGCCGGGCTCGCGCTTGCACGACGGCCTCGGCCTCGAATACAAGTTCACGAAGAACGTAAGCATGTTCTCGGAACGCACGCGCGACGCGTCCCACGCGTACGACACGGACTGGACGAAGAACGACTTCGTGGTCGGTGCGAACTACCGGTTCAGTTACCCGCTCGCAGCCACCAGACGCAAAAATGGCGATGATCCGCATGGATCATCGCCATTTCATTTTTTGCGCTCGGCGAGAGGCTCAGTCCGGCAGTTCCGCCGCGCCCATCCGGCGCGCGATCACCCGCGCGCGCTGCGTGAGATAGCCGGAAGTACGATGCTCGTCGAAATATTTCGGCCTCGGCAGCATCACGGCGAGCCGCGCCGACTGCCCCGCTGTCAGCTTCGCAGCCGACGTCTTGAAGTAATAACGCGCCGCCGCTTCCGCGCCATAGACCCCATTGCCCCATTCAACCGAATTCAGATAGATCTCGAAGATGCGCTCCTTGTCCATCAGCGTCTCGAGCATCCACGTGATGATCAGTTCCTGGCCCTTGCGGATATAGCTCTTTTCACGCGACAAGAACAGATTTCGCGCCAGTTGCTGCGTGATCGTGGAGCCGCCCGCGACGATCTTGCCGCGCGCCTTGTTCTTCTCCCATGCCTGGAGAATCGCGTCTGTCTCGTAGCCGTTGTTGTTGGCGAAGTTCGCATCTTCCGAAGCGATAATCGCGCGCTTCAGGTTGCGTGAGATCTGATCGTAGGGAACCCACGTATGCTGGATCGACAGATCGGGACGATCTCGCGAAAGACGCCAGGCATCGGAACGCATGAATGCCGTCGATTGCGGATTCACAGAGTTCCACACAGCGATTTGCGCGAAATAGAAAAGCTGCGTGGCGACCCACGCGACGACGAAGACCGCGCCGGCATACATCACCCAGCGCGCGGGACTCGCTCCGGCCCGCTGGCCCTTCGCGCGCCTCGTCTTGGTCGTTGTCGTCGCCATGTCGTGGAATCAGAACGCGCGCCGTTTGCGCCCAGTTGCGCTAACGCTCACGCGCTTTGCGGTGCGCGCAGCATCTCGCGCAGCGCGGCAAGCACGGGCGCGCCGTCGGGACGCACGCCGCGCCACACGAAGAACGACTCCGCCGCCTGCTCGACCAGCATGCCGAGGCCGTCGGCCGTGCGCGCGCCGAGCTTGCTGGCGTGCTGCATGAAGACGGTCGGCTGCGCGCCGTACATCATGTCGTAGGCGAGCGTGCCCGCGCCGAACGCACCGTCGTCGCACTCGGGCAGCGACGCGTCGAGGCTGCCTGCCGTCGCGTTGACGATCACATCGTAGGCGCCCGTTTCGATCGTCTGCGCGCTGCCGCCCGTCAGACGGCATGCGGCGTCGCGGGCCGCGCCAGCGAATTGCGCAACCAGCGCCTCGGCCTTCGAAGCCGTGCGGTTCACGATGACGAGCGATTGCGGCTTGCGTTCGAGCATCGGCAGCACCACGCCGCGCGCCGCGCCGCCCGCGCCGAGCAGCAGCACGCGCGCGCCTTTCAGCGACACGCCCAGGTTCACCTCGATGTCGCGCACGAGGCCGAAGCCGTCCGTGTTGTCGCCGTAGACGCCGCCATCCTGCTCGAAGCGCAGCGTATTCACCGCGCCCGCCGCCGCCGCGCGCGCCGACAGCGTGGTCGCGAACGCGTGCGCGTCGAGCTTGAACGGCACGGTGACGTTCATGCCGCGCCCGCCCTCGGCGATGAAAGCGCGCACATGCGGCACGAACTGATCGACGGGCGCGAGCAGGCGGCCATATTCGACGGGTTCACCCGTCTGTTCGGCAAAACGCGCGTGAATGAACGGCGACTTGCTGTGCGCAATCGGATTGCCGATCACCGCGTAGCGGTCGCGCCGAGTGGTCGTGTCGGTCGTCATTGGCCCTGCTCCGTCGCGTGTTGCGTCGAATCGTTCGAGTCGGCGGGCTGGTTGCCCTCGGCTGCTGCCGTATCGGCTTCGGCTTGCGCTTCGGCTTCGCTTTCGGCGGATTCGTCGGGGGCGTCGATGATTTCTTCTTCGGCCTCTTCCTCTTCTTCCGCGCCGCTCGTCACGGTCGGCGCGTCGAGCACGTGCAACAGCCGCACCGATGCCTCGACCGTCAGTTCATCGACCGACATCACTTCGAGCATCAGCCGCGTGCCGCGCGCATGCACGCCGAGACCCGGCACGTGCAGCAACAGCGGCACCTCTTCGAGACGCACCAGATCGCCCTTCACGACGGCAGCGACCACCTGCTTCTTGCCCTCCTGCGTGAGCCAGCGCAGACACCAGAAATACTCCATCCGGCGCTGATGATCGGCATACGCGGTGTAGGTGTCGTCGAAGCCTTGCACGACGGCGAACAGATCGGCGTCCTTCGGCTTGAACGGCGCGGCCAGCTTCGCCGTCACGCCGTGCTGCACGCACGCGATCAGTTGCCACTGGTTGACGAGGTCGACATAGCGGCGCAGCGGCGAAGTGCTCCACGCGTACTGCGAGACGCCGAGGCCTTCGTGCGGCGCGGCCGTCGTCTGCATCCGCGTGCGCTTCGGTCCCGTCGGCGCGCCGAACGCGCGCTGCGAGCGATAGATGCCTGGTACGCCGTGATCGTGCAGGAACGCGCCCCACGTCGAGTTCGCGAGAATCGCCAGTTCGGCGACGATCGTATCGAGCGGCGAACCGCGGCGGCGCGGCGTGATGCTCACATGCTCGCCGTCGACATAGAAGTTGAAGTCCGTATTGCGCTGCACTTCCCGCTTCAGGCCAAACCCGGCGCGCGCGAGCTGGCGCTTCTCGAACAGCGCCTGCGCAAACGGCCACAGCACCGCGATGTCTTCCTTGTGCGGATAGTCGCCCGTGCCATTGGCGAGCGCTTCCTCCGTGACGAGTTCGTCGAGCGTGTTGTGACGCAGATTGCTCTTCACGTAGACGAGTTCGGCGCGCGTTTCGCTCACGACGATTTCCTGCGTCTCGCGGTTCACGATGCTGTACAGCGACAGCGCCGGGCGCAAGCCGCCTTCGGCCAGCGTGAATTTGTCGACGACGGAATCGGGCAGCATCGTGATCTTGTCGCCCGGCATGTAGACGGTCGACAGACGGCCGCGCGCGATCGCGTCGACGGCATCGCCGCGTTCGATGCCCAGCGCCGGCGCCGCGATGTGAATGCCGATCCGCACGCGTCCGTCGGAGAGATGCTCCACGGAGAACGCATCGTCGATTTCCGTCGTGGTCACGTCGTCGATCGAGAACGCTTCGACTTCCGCTTGCGGCAGATCTTCCGGCAACGCGCCGACCGTCACGGACGGAAAGCCCGTGCCGTGCGGGAAGAATTCCGACAGGAAGCGCGCTTCGTGCAGCGCGCGCGCGGACGGAATGCCGCCGCATTCGAGCATCAGACGCGCCATCGAAATACCGCGCGCCGCCGCTGCCGCTTCGAGCGCCTTGTATTCGATCGAGTTCTTGTCGGGCTTCGTCAGCAGGCCGAGCGCCTTGCTCTGGAATCCGTCCGGCAGACGGCCCGCCTTCAGTTCCTCTTCGTAGCCCTGCTGCACGAGCGCCTGCTGACGCTTGCGCTCCAGCGACGCGAGCGCCATCTTCAGCTGCTCTTCCGGCGCGCGCTGATACTGGCCGCGCCCCTTGCGGCGGAAATAGATGGGCGAGCCGTGCATGCGCAAAATCAGCGCGGCGCGCTCCACGGGCCCGAACGACTCGCCAAAGTATTCGGCGCCGAGCGTGGCAAACGGAAATTCGTCTTCGGGCGCGCATTCCCACAGGAAGTCCAGATCGATGTCCTGTGCGGCGGCATCGGCCTGTTCCATCAGTTCGCCCGCCGACGGCTTCTCGAACTCCATCAGCACGTCTTTCGCGCGAACTTTCGCGCGGCGTCCGCCCGGCAGCTCGACCTGAAACGCGTCGCCTTGACGCGACATCACGCTGCCGGCCTTGAAACTACCCGATTCCTCGAAGAAAACGTTCACTCAATACTCTCGTTCTGGCTTGCGTCGGCCGGCGCGCAGTGCGGTTGCTTCGCGCGTCGGCGTCGTGTTCGGTGTGGTGGTCCGCAACGCGCGTGCCTCGTGCTTCATCAAGGGCGGCATGCGCGGCGTGTGCGGATCATCGGATCATGCCGCCTCGCGTGGTGCGGGCGGCTCGGTGTCGGCGGCGTCGCAAAACGCGAGCACGTCGTCGACATAGTCGGGAAACTCGCTGATCGCGTGGTCGCTGCCTTCGATCAGTCTGGTCTGCACGCCGGGATAGTGCGCGAGCATTTCGCGGTAATCGAGCACCTCGTCGCCGGTGGCGGCAAACAGATAATAGCGTTCGGGGCGGGTGATCCGCGAGACGCCTAGCGCACGCAACTCATCAAGATGACGCGGCTCGACGACGATGCTGCCGCCGCCGTGCCATAGCGGCTGCTCGCCGAGATAGTGACTGAGATCGCGCTGCGGCACGACGGCGGGGTTCAGCAGCACGGCGCGCCAGCCATGCTTCTCGGCGAGATGCGTGGCGAAGTAGCCGCCCAGCGAACTGCCGATCACCGTCACCTGCGCCGGATTCGCCTCCGCGACCCGTTCTTCGACGAGCGCCACGGCTTCCAGCGGCGACACGGGCAGCATTGGACAGCACCATTCGGCGCTGCGGCCAAGCGCCGCAAGACGCTCGGCCATCACGCGCGCCTTGAACGAATTGGGCGACGAGCGGAAGCCGTGCAGATAGAGAATCACGCGACGCCCCGCGCCTGCGCCGTCGGACGCGCCGATAGCGCGTCGAGCAGCTTCTGGTGCACGCCGCCAAAGCCGCCGTTGCTCATCACCAGCACCTGATCGCCCGGCCGCGCGGCTTCGACGACGGCTTTGACGAGGGCGCCGATGTCGTTGAAGGCTTGCGCCTTGTCGCCCATCGGCGCGAGCGCTTCGGCCAGGTTCCAGCCGAGTGCGTCCTTGCCAGTGGGCGCGCCGTAGCCGAACACGAGATCGGCGTCGACGAGGCTAGCGGGCAATTGCGCCTTCATCACGCCGAGCTTCATCGTGTTCGAGCGCGGTTCGAGCACGGCCAGGATGCGGGTATTGTCGCGGCCAATGCGCGTGCGCAGGCCTGCAACCGTGGTCTGGATGGCCGTCGGGTGATGCGCGAAATCGTCGTACACAGTCACACCGTCGACGCTGCCGCGCACTTCCATGCGCCGCTTCACGTTGCGGAATGTCGACAGCGATTTCGCGGCCTGCGCGGGCGGCACGCCGATATGGCGCGCAGCGGCGATCGCGGCGATCGCGTTCATGCGGTTGTGCTCACCCTGCACCTGCCAGTCAACCACGCCGACTCGCTCACCGTTGTGATAGACGGCAAAGCGCTCGTCGATCGGCACGCCATCTTCAGCGGGCAGCGCCTGCCAGCCGCCGTCGACGCCGAAGCGCTCCACTTCGCTCCAGCAGCCGCGCGCGAGCACACGGTCCAGCGCGGCCTCGCGGCCGTTCGACACGACCCGGCCAATGCCCGGCACCGTGCGTACAAGGTGGTGAAATTGCGTTTCGATCGCGGCGAGATCGGCGAAGATGTCCGCGTGATCGAATTCGAGGTTGTTCAGGACGGCAGTACGCGGCCGATAGTGGACGAACTTCGAGCGCTTGTCGAAAAAGGCCGTGTCGTATTCGTCGGCTTCGATCACGAAGAAGCTCGAATCCGTCAGCCGCGCCGACACCCCGAAATTCAGCGGCACGCCGCCGATCAGAAAGCCCGGGTTCATGCCCGCGTCTTCGAGCAGCCACGTCAGCATCGAGCTGGTCGTGGTCTTGCCGTGCGTTCCGGCTACGGCCAGCACCCATTTGCCGTTCAGCACATGCTCGCCCAGCCACTGCGGGCCGGACGTGTACGGCAAGCCGCGATTGAGGATTTCTTCCATCAGCGGATTGCCGCGCGTCACGACGTTGCCGACCACGAACAGGTCAGGCTTCAGGTCGAGCTGCTCGACGCCCCAGCCTTCGATCAGCTTGATGCCTTGCGCCTCGAGCTGCGTGCTCATCGGCGGATAGACGCCGGCGTCGCAGCCCGTCACCGTGTGACCGGCATTGCGCGCGAGAACCGCGAGACCACCCATGAACGTGCCGCAGATGCCGAGGATGTGAATGTGCATAAAGCTGTCGCGCCGCAAGGCGTGTTTTGCGTGGAAAGATGACATGCGCCGGGGACCGGAAAGCCCTCGCGCGAAGGACGCCTATTGTAACCGACAGGCCCGCCCGTTCTTGATCGGACGTGCTTTTCCGGGCCACGCCGCGCGGCCGCCGGAGCGCCGCTCAAGGCCCGCCGATGCGGCGGCGGCGTAAAAAGACCGTCAGGCTTTCTCTAGTATGATTGGCGAATGGTTCGCAAATCACATTTCGATCCGCAGCGCGTGCGCGAGGAAATCGCCATCGCGGCTGCGCGGATGATCGCCGAAGACGGGCTCGACTACTCGACCGCGAAGCGCAAGGCTGCGCGGCAGGTCGTCGGGGAAACGCGCGTCGCCGGCGAATGGCTGCCGGATAACGACCAGATCGAGGAAGAAATCCGCGAATATCAGTCGCTGTTTCAGGGCGACAGCCAGCCGGCCGTGCTGCGCCGGCTGCGCGAAGTCGCGCTGGACTGGATGCAACGGCTCGCGCCGTTCAACCCGTATCTGACAGGCGCGGTTTTGGGTGGGACGGCCGGTGAGCATTCCGATGTTCATCTGCAAGCCTTCTGCGACGACCCGAAGGAAGTTGCCATTTACCTGTTGAACGCGAACGTGCAGTACGACGTTTCCGAAACGCGCCACTTTGCGGGTCGCGGATACGTCGAAACATTGAGCTTTCTCTGGCGTCCGGCGAATGAAGGGCGCGACGCTGAGCCCGTGGGCATTCACCTCGCGCTCTACAGCACCGACGATCTGCGCGGCGCCGTCCGCGCCGACGCGCGTGGACGATCCGCCCGCGCCGACGTCCGCGCGGTTCAGGCGCTGATCAACGAGGGCGACGCCGCGCGTTCCACGAACTGAACCCTTAACAGACACACTCTCTATATGAAGCGGATTCTGGCAATCGCGGCGGTGGCTGTCGTCGCGACAGCGGGCGGCGCGGTGGCGGGCCACTGGCTGCTCGGCAACAACGACCTCGCGGGCGTCGCGAATGCGGCCCCCGCCGACAACAATGCCGTCGATCAACTGTGGGCGGCCAAAGTGACCAATGCCGATGGCGCGCCGCAGTCGCTCGCCCGTTTCAAGGGACACCCGGTCGTGATCAACTTCTGGGCGTCGTGGTGTGGTCCGTGTGTCGAGGAAATGCCGTCGCTGTCGGCGCTGCACAAGGAATACTCGAAGAAGGGCATCGAGTTCGTCGGGCTGGGCGTGGACTCCGACAAGAACATCAAGGCCTTCCTACAAAAAGTGCCCGTCAACTATCCCATCTATGTCGCCGGCTTCGGCGGCGCGGATCTCGCGCGCGCTTTCGGCAACAACGCAGGCGGTTTGCCCTACACCGTCGTAATTGACGCGAAAGGCGTCGTACGGTCGACAAAACTCGGCCAGATCAAACCCGACGAGCTGAAACGCACGCTCGACGCGCTCTGATCCCGACAACTTTTTGACATTTAGTTGAGAACTTTTTGCCTCAGATTGGGCGATATTCACAATAAGATGTCAGAAGTTCGGCGAGTTGCGGTTATCCAGGTAAGGGCGCGAGACGTGCGGCGCGTTCGAGAAACTAGACAAATTTCTCTAATCGGCGCTAAAGTGCGCCCAATTCCACGGAAAACGAACCGACCATGACGCGACTGCTGGTTCTGCACGGCCCCAACCTCAACCTTCTCGGCACCCGGGAACCCGAGGTCTATGGGCGCGTGACGCTCCCGCAGATCGATCAGGCGCTGGCCGACCGCGCAGCGGACGCCGGCGTCGAACTGGCCACCTTCCAGAGCAATCACGAAGGCGCGCTGGTCGATCGCATTCAGGCCGCTCGGACCGAGAAGACCGATTTCATCGTGATCAATCCCGCTGCGTACACGCATACCAGCGTGGCGATCCGGGACGCCCTGGCGGGCGTCGGCATCCCGTTCGTCGAGATTCATCTGTCGAACGTGCATCGTCGAGAACCGTTCAGGCATCACTCGTATTTCTCCGACCAGGCAGAGGGCGTCATTTGCGGCCTCGGCTGGAAGGGCTATCTGTACGCACTCGAATATGTGCTCGACCGGCTGGCCGTTGGGACGGCCGGATCGTCGCGCAACTGACAACCCAAAACACGAATTCGGCGCTGGCGGCAAACCGCCGGCGCTTCACGCATTGAAGGGGAAAGCCCATGGATCTACGTAAACTGAAGACTCTGATCGACCTCGTCTCCGAGTCCGGCATCTCCGAACTCGAAGTGACCGAGGGCGAAGGCAAGGTGCGCATCGTCAAGAACGCGCCGCCGGTTTACGTCCAGCAGCCTGGCAACTTCGCGCCGCAATACGCTGCGCCGGGCGCGGCGCCCGTTGCTCACGGCGGTGAAGCACCCGCCGTCGGCGCGCCGGCGACGCCGGCAGCCGCAGCGCCGCAAGGCCATGTCGTGACGTCGCCGATGGTCGGCACGTTCTACCGCGCACCGTCTCCGGGCGCCGATCCGTTCGTGCAGGTCGGCGATACCGTCAAGGAAGGCCAGACCATCTGCATCATCGAAGCGATGAAGCTGCTCAACGAGATCGAATCGGATGCGGCCGGCGTCATCAAGGAAATCCTCGTCGAGAACGGCCAGGCAGTCGAATACGGCCAGCCGCTCTTCGTGATCGGCTGACGCGGCGCGCTCTAGTCATTCGCCATCCGCGCGCCCGCCTTCTTTGGGCGCGCCACCGATCCTCTGAGGCAGCCGCCCGCCCTTTCGAACCAACCGGGCCCGCGGCGCCCATTGATGAGTCGAATATCCGCTATGTTTGAAAAAATCCTCATTGCCAATCGTGGTGAAATCGCGCTCCGTATCCAGCGCGCGTGCCGCGAACTCGGCGTCAAGACGGTCGTCGTCTATTCCGAAGCCGACAAGGAAGCCAAGTACGTGAAGCTCGCCGACGAGGCGGTCTGCATCGGACCGGCGCCGTCGAACCTCTCGTATCTGAACATGCCCGCGCTGATCAGCGCGGCGGAAGTCACGGACGCGGAAGCGATCCACCCCGGCTATGGTTTCCTGTCCGAAAACGCGGACTTCGCCGAGCGCGTCGAGCAATCGGGCTTCGTGTTCATCGGCCCGCGCCCCGACACGATCCGCATGATGGGCGACAAGGTCACCGCGAAGCAGACCATGATCAAGACGGGCGTGCCCTGCGTGCCCGGTTCCGAAGGCGCGTTGCCCGAAGATCCGAAGGAGATCGTGAAGATTGCACGCGCGGTCGGCTATCCGGTGATCATCAAGGCGGCGGGCGGCGGCGGTGGCCGCGGCATGCGCGTCGTGCACACGGAAGCGGCGCTCGTGAATGCCGTCAACATGACGCGCGAAGAAGCGGGCCGTGCGTTCGGCAATCCGCAGGTCTACATGGAGAAATACCTGGAGAACCCGCGGCACATCGAAATCCAGGTGCTGGCCGATTCGTTCAAGAACGCACTGTGGCTTGGCGAGCGCGACTGCTCGATGCAGCGCCGTCACCAGAAGGTGATCGAGGAAGCGCCGGCGCCGGGCATCGCGCGCCGCCTGATCGAGCGCATCGGCGACCGCTGCGCGGACGCGTGCAAGAAGATGGGCTACCTTGGCGCGGGCACGTTCGAATTCCTGTACGAGAACGGCGAGTTCTACTTCATCGAAATGAACACGCGCGTGCAGGTCGAGCACCCCGTCACCGAACTGATCACGGGCATCGACATCGTTCAGGAACAGATCCGCATCGCGGCAGGCGAAAAGCTCGCCATCCGCCAGCGCGACATCCAGTTCCGCGGACATGCGATCGAATGCCGTATCAACGCGGAAGATCCGTTCAAGTTCACGCCGTCGCCGGGTCGTCTTACGTCGTGGCATATGCCGGGCGGCCCCGGTATTCGCGTCGATTCGCATGCGTACAACGGTTATTTCGTGCCGCCGAACTATGATTCGATGATCGGCAAGCTGATCGCCTACGGCGCGACGCGCGAACAGGCGATCAAGCGGATGCGTATCGCGCTGTCGGAAATGGTGGTCGAAGGCATTCAGACCAACATTCCGCTGCATCGCGAGCTGATGCTCGACGCGAAGTTCGTCGAGGGCGGCACGAGCATCCATTACCTCGAAAACCGGCTGGCGGCAAAGCTGCAAGCCGCACCGGAAGAAGCGTAAGCAATGAGCTACCGGGAACTGGTCGTCGAACTCGCGCGCGAGCACGCGGAAGCGTTGTCGGATGCGCTGCTCGAACTGGGCGCGCTGTCGGTGTCCGTCGAAGACGCGGATGCCGACACGCCCGACGAGCAGCCGCTGTTCGGCGAGCCCGGTCTCACGCCGGAGCGCACCGCGTGGACGCATTCGCGCGTGATTGCGTTGCTGGCGCCGGAACACGAACCGGCCGTGCTGCTGGCGGCCGCTGCGAATGATCTCGGCCTCGCCGATGCGCCGTCGTTCAGCGTGCGCGAGGTCGAGGAACAGGACTGGGTGCGCCTCACGCAATCCCAGTTCGACCCGATTCCGATTGGAGAGCGCATCTGGGTCGTGCCGTCATGGCACGATGCACCCGACCCGACTGCGCTGGTGCTGGAACTCGATCCGGGCCTCGCGTTCGGCACGGGCAGCCATCCAACCACGCGTCTGTGCATGGAATGGCTCGAGCAGAACGTGAAGCAGGATCAATCGGTGCTCGACTACGGTTGTGGTTCGGGCATCCTTGCGATTCTCGCGAAGAAGTGCGGCGCGAATCCCGTGATCGGCATCGATATCGATCCGCAAGCGGTCGAGTCCGCGCGCCACAATAGCGAGCGCAATCGCGCCGAAGTCAGCTACGGGCTGCCCGACGATTGCCCCGCGGGCGAGTTCGATATCGTCGTCGCGAATATTCTGTCGAACCCGCTGAAACTGATGGCATCGATGCTGTCGTCGAGGGTGAAGCCGGGTGGACGCATTGCGCTGTCGGGCATTCTCGCGCGGCAGGCGGATGAAGTAGCACGTGTGTATCAGCAGTGGATCGACATTGCAGTGTGGCGCGAACACGAAGGCTGGGTATGCCTTGCGGGTACGCGACGCGAAAGCAATTAGAATAACGCATATTTGTTTGCTTCCGGCCCCTTAAGGGCTAACCGGTCTTTCGGCTCGATATGCTTCTAGCGACACGCTGTCCCTTCTGCGAAACCGTCTTCAGGCTCCAGCCGGAGCAGCTCACGCTGCGCCGTGGGCTCGTGCGTTGTGGCCACTGCAAAGAAGTGTTCGATGCATCGAGCAGCCTGTTCGACGTGAGCGGCGGCGTGAGCGTCGACAAGGCGAAGCACGTGACGATCGACGACGTGACGGCGCATACGCTCGAAGCGCTCGCGAATGGCGGCCTCGCGCCGGCGCCCGAGGCAAAGCCCGCTGTCGAGACACCGCCCGCCCCGGTGGCAATGCCCGTTGTGACGCGAGTGGAAGAAACAATTACGCCGCAGCCGGCAGACGCGCTCGACGCGCATGCGGCTGAGGCGTCCGTCGGCAGTGACAATGCCCACGCGGACCACGCGTCCGCCGAACAACACGTCGAACAACACGCCGAACGACACGCCGAACAACACGCTGAGCACGCCGCTGCGCAAGCCGCGCAGCCGGACGTCGATGTCGAGGCGCGACACGAAGCTGCCGCGCAGGCGTCGCCCGTAGCGGCGCCGTCTGCCGAAGCCGAAGCGGCCCCGGTCGAACCGACGTCCTCCGCTGCTCGCGAAACGCCACCCGCGTCAGCGGCGGAGAAGCCCGACTTCCGCGCAGAGGCATGGAACCCGTGGGCGCCGGCGCCCGACGCATCGATTGACCGGCGCATCCGCCACAACGCGTCGACTATTCCGTTCAATCCCGTCACGATTCCGCGTTCCGCGCAGCCGCCGCTGACGCTCGAACTCACCGAATCGCAACCGATACACCTCGATAAGGCGGTCGCTCGCGAACCGCACAGCGAAGCGCCCGTCGAAACGGGACGGGAAGCGCCCGCCGCCGCGCAAGCTGCGGCAAACGTTGCGCCCGCTGTCGAAGCGCAAGCGGAACCGAAGTTCGAAGAACGGGATGAGCCGCAAGCTCACCAGAAAGCGGAACCCACCTTCGGCGCAACGCCCGCACACGAAGCCGCGCCGGCAATCCACGAGCCGCCGCACGCGTGGCGCGAACCCGAAGCGCTCCGAGAGCCCGCAGCGACGCGCGACGATCAGATCGCGAACGAAGTGAAGCGTGAACAGGAAGCGCCGCTGCGCGACCCGTTCGACGACGCGCTGCGCGAATCGCGTCGGGATGATCCCGCCAAGCCCGTATTCGAGGACGAAGACCGCACCGTTATCCCGTCCGCAGAGCACGCTGCACACAGCGAGCAGGCGGCGCCCAACCGCGAGCGCGAACCCTTCTTCGGGGCGCCGTCGGTCGAACCCGATCTCGAGCCGCGCTTCGGCGCAGCCGCGCGTGAGTCATATGGCGCCCCTTTCGCCGCCACACCCGACAGCGACACCGATGCATTCGCCGTCACGCGCGAGCCACGCGCGCCCGAATCGAGCCGCTTCGTCTGGCATATTCTGGGCGGCGTCGCGGCGGGCCTGCTCGGCTTCATGCTGCTCGTGCAACTCGCCTGGTGGCAGCGCGAAACGGTGATGGTCGCGTGGCCCGATGCACAACCGCTGTTCGTGAAGGCGTGCTCGCATCTCGGCTGCAAGGTCGAGCCGCCGCGCGATATCGACGGTCTGCTGGTCGAGCCGTCGGACCTACGGCAGGTCGACGGTCCGCACAAGCTCGAACTGAAGATGCCGCTGCGCAACCGCTTCGATCTCGCGCTCGCGTATCCCGCCGTCGAATTGACGCTGCTCGACGAGAACAACAACATCGCCGTGCGGCGCGTGCTTTGGCCGCAAGACTATGTGAAACCCGGCACGCCGATCGCGGCGGGCCTGCCCGCCCGCACGACGCAGACGATGATCGTGCGCCTCGACACTGGCGATGCCGTCGCCTCGAATTTCCGCGTGCAGATCTTCTATCCGTAACGACAGATCTGCGGCGCGCAGGTTTTCCGCGCGCCCGGCACGAACCGGGCGCGCATCCCGTCAATCCCTGACGAATCTTCGGAGCACAACATGAGTCAAGTCACGCTGGGTGGCAACCCGATCGAAGTCGCTGGCACGTTCCCGTCCGTGGGCCAGGCGGCGCCCGCCTTCTCGCTCGTCGGCAAGGATCTGAAGCCGCTGACGCTCGCCGATTTCGCGGGCAAGCGCAAGGTGCTGAACATCGTTCCGAGCCTCGACACGCCGACCTGCGCAACCTCCACGCGCAAGTTCAACGAAGCAGCCGCGAAGCTGAGCAACACGGCTGTGATCGTCGTGTCGGGCGATCTGCCGTTCGCGGCTTCGCGCTTCTGCACGACGGAAGGCATCGAAAACGTCGTGACGGCATCGACCTTCCGCGGCCATGAGTTCGCGCAGGCGTACGGCGTCGACGTGACGAGCGGTCCCTTGACGGGCCTGACGGCGCGCGCCGTCGTCGTCGTCGACGAAAACGACAAGGTCGTGCACGCCGAGCTCGTCAGCGAAATCAAGAACGAGCCGAACTATGACGCAGCGCTCGCCGCGCTGAAGTAAGCTTCATATTTGCGTCGACACAGCGCCGCGCCCGTTTCACTCCGGGCGCGGCGCTGTCACGTCGTCGCACCCTTTTTTATCCGATCGACACTTATAGGAACGCTCGCCTTGGCTACGCTGATTTGCGGCTCGCTCGCCTACGACAACATCATGACCTTCGAAGGGCGCTTTCGGGAGCACATCCTGCCGGAACAGGTCCACATCCTGAACGTCAGCTTCCTTGTGCCGACGATGCGCCGCGAGTTTGGCGGCTGCGCGGGCAACATCGCCTACTCGCTGCATCTGCTGGGCGGCGACGCACATATCATGGCGACGCTCGGCGCCGTCGACGCGCAGTTGTACATCGATCGTCTCGACGCGCTCGGCCTGTCGAAACAGCACGTGCGCGTGCTGCCCGACACGTATTCGGCGCAGGCGATGATCACGACCGACCTCGAAAACAATCAGATCACGGCATTCCACCCGGGCGCGATGATGCAGTCGCATCTGAATCGCGCGGACCAGCCCGGCGTGAAGCTTGGCATCGTCGCGCCGGACGGCTTCGACGGGATGATCCAGCACTCCGAACAGTTCGCGGCGGCGGGCATTCCGTTCATCTTCGATCCGGGCCAAGGATTGCCGCTTTTCGACGGCGCGTCGCTGCGCCGCATGATTGAACTTGCCACCTACGTCGCAGTCAATGATTACGAAGCTGCGCTGGTGAGCAACAAGACGGGCTGGCCGATCGAAGAGATCGCGAGCCACGTCGATGCGCTGATCGTAACGCGTGGCGAGCACGGGGCGCAGATTCACCATGCAGGCGGCATCGAAGAGATTCCGGCCGTCAAGGCGAAGCAGGTGCTGGACCCCACGGGTTGCGGCGATGCGTTCCGGGGTGGCCTGCTGTATGGCATCGAGAAGGATCTGGGCTGGGCGACCACCGGCCGTCTCGCGAGCCTGATGGGCGCGCTCAAGATCGAGCATCAAGGGCCGCAGAATTACGCGCCTTCGCGCGCGGAGATCAACGAACGGTTCAAGCAGGCATTCGGTTACGAACTGCCGCACGGCGCCTGACGCAAGCGGATCGTGCCTGCTGCGCATGCGCTGCGCCTGACCGGTCGGGTTTGAGGGGCTCGAAACGAGCCCGTTTGGAGTCGAGGGAATGAAAACAACGAGTCGTACGTTGAGTCGCTTGGTACTGGGCGCGGTGATTGCGGGTTCGCTCGCCATGACGGGCTGTGCGTACAACAGCAGTTCTGCTGATGTCTATACGTCATCGCAGGCGCAGCGTGAAGAGACGGTGCGCATGGGCGTTGTCGACAGCGTGCGCGCGGTCAAGATCAGCTCGAACAATGGCCAGCCTAGCGGGATCGGGGCGATTGGCGGCGGTGCGCTTGGCGCGGTGGCTGGCAGCGCGATCGGCGGCGGGCGGGGTTCGATACTGACGGGTATTGTTGGCGGGCTTGCGGGCGCTGTCGCAGGTAACACGATCGAGAACAGCACGGCGATGCGCGATGGCGTCGAGATTACCGTGCGGCTGGATAACGGCGATATGCGCGCCATTACGCAAAGTGCGACGGGTGAGATTTTTCGCGCTGGCGAGAGGGTGCGGCTGTTGTCGAGTGGTGGTGTGACTCGCGTCACGCATTGAGCTTTTCTTTTTTCCCTGCCGGCGGCGTGGAAGCGCTGTGACGGCAACCTCACACGCATGTGCTCCCCTGTGCATGCGTTTTTTTTTGCCTTTTGGGGGCGGTCGGTCGGGTTTTGTTTGGGCTTTGCGCTGGCATCCGCGATGCGTTAGCGTGCCTCATGCGTCGCCGTTTGGTGTTTTGGCCTTTTCGCTGGCATCCGCGATTCGTTAGCGTG
>NZ_JAGUUD010000087.1:0-38276 GCF_020177535.1 Paraburkholderia sp. XV
TTTGCGGCGGCAAAGAAAAGTAGGTGCCGCCCCGCACAGGGGCGACGCGTGAGGCGAGATAACGCATCGCGGATGCCCGCGAAAGCAAAGGCAAATCGCGGACGCCAGCGCAAAAGCAAAAAACCCCCAACCCACATGCGCAGCAAAAACCGCTAACGATTAACCACCTGCTTCGAATAAGAAAGCGCCAACACACACCCCATAATCATGCAAACGGCGAACCCATAAAGCCCAGCACTCTGCGAGTGAAAAGTATCCCGCAACCATCCGATGAAATAGGTACTCCCAAACCCGCCAAGATTGGCGATAGAGCATGCAAAGGCGATCCCACCCGCCGCCGCCGACCCTTTCAAAAAAGTCGAAGGCAAAGCCCAAACCACAGGCATCGCGGCCGCCGCACCCGCATTCACGAGCGAAAACAAAAGCACAGTGGTCAGCGTGCCATGCGACCCACCCGCGGCAACTGCCAGCGCAACAGCAGCAACCGCAAACGGCACCACGATATGCCAGCGCCGCTCCCGCATGCGATCCGAACTCGCGCCACACCACAGCGTACCGATCACAGCGACGGCATTAGGCACCGCCATCAGCCAGCCAATCGTGTACGCGTCCTTGACGCCCGTATCGCGCAAGATCGAAGGCAGCCAAAAGCTCACAGCATAAAGCCCGAGCAACACACACAAATCGATCAGCCCAAGCGCCCACACCTTCGGATCGACGAACGCCGCGCCGAGCGCGTGGCTCTTGTTGCCGGCAGGATCAGCATCGAGATTCGCACGCAACACGCGCTTCTCGTTCGCGTCGAGCCAGTTCGCCGATTCGATGTTGTTCGGCAGCCAGCGCAAGATCGCAAAGCCCAGCACCACAGAAGGCAGCGCTTCGATCAGGAACAGCCATTGCCAGCCGCCAAGACCGTGCGCGCCATCGAAGAAGCGCATGATCCAGCCGGAAATCGGGCTGCCAATCATGCTCGATAACGGCAGACCAACCATGAACAGCGCCACGATGCGCGCACGCCGTGCATCGGGATACCACTGCGTCAGATAGAGCAGCACGCCGGGCAGAAAGCCCGCCTCGGCCACGCCGAGCAGAAAACGCACCACGTAGAACTGCACCGGCGTCGTCACGAACATCGTCGCGCCCGACAGAATGCCCCACGTAATCATGATGCGCGCAATCCACAGCTTGGCGCCCACGCGTTGCAAGATCAGGTTGCTCGGCACCTCGAACAGGATATAGCCCGCAAAGAACAGGCCAGCGCCAAGACCGTAAATCGTGTCGCTGAATTTCAGCGCGTCGAGCATCTGCAACTTCGCGAGCCCGATGTTGATGCGGTCGAGATACGCCGCGAAATAACACAGGCAGAAGATGGTGATCAGGCGGAACGTGACCTTGCGGTATAGCTCGCCGTGTTGGGTGGCGGCGGGAGAGAGAGCGGCGCTGCCGGATTGCACGGTGGACATGAGGACTCCCTGTTGGGATGGGTCGAATTGAAGTTTGCCGTCCGATGCGTGCACACATCGAACGCTCACAGACATCTGTATAGCATGTCAAAATATAAGCGTATACGCTCGAAATTACCCTGGTGTCCGGAAGATCGCCGGATTTTCTGAAGCGTCACGAAAAGCGCGAATCGTGCATACATGGCAAGGCGTTTGCCAAAGCAGTACCGATGCAAAAAATGCTGTCGAATGGTGCTGGTTCCGCACGTAATTTGTGCGTATGCGCTCAAATATGAAGTGTGCTCGCTGGAATCGGGAGACCTCCGGAAGATCGGCGGCGCGGGCTCGGCAACCCATGTCGAGGCGGGCGAAGTCACGCCGTCAGGCATGCACGGGGAAAGAAGACGTTAGCGAAGACCTTTTTGCGTGCGGCGCAACATCGAGCGACATTTCTCTTACGGCTGCTGATCTGGAGCAAACACAATCCGGGCTCGCATATCGCATGCCAAGGTTGAGGGTGTACACTGCATCGTTTTCATCAACCGGCCTATCGCAGGCCGTACGTTCATGCCGTCTCACAAGGACTCTTACGACTTTCACGACCAGGTAGGCCATCTGCTGCGCCGTGCCTATCAGCGTCACGTGTCGATCTTTCAGGAAGCCATTCCCGATTCCGATCTCACGGCTGCGCAATTCGTCACGCTTTGCGCGGTGAAGGAGACGCAGGGCTGTTCGCTCAACGACATCGTCAAGGCGACCGCAATCGATCAGGCGACCATTCGCGGCGTGGTCGAGCGCCTGAAGGCACGCGCCCTGATCGAAGTCCTGCCCGACCCGAACGACGGCCGCAAGCTGCTCGTGCGCACGACTCCCGCCGGCCTCGCGTTGATCGAGCGAACGGTGCCGTTCGCTAAACAGGTGACCGAGCGCACCTACGGCACGCTCAACGCGGGCGAACGCGTGGCCCTGCTGTTCCTGCTGCGCAAGATGATGGAATCGGACGGCGAGTGAATGGCTGGCGTGGCGTCAAACCTGCGGCGCGCGCTGTGCGTCGAGCAGCACGCCCGCCTCGCGTAATCCGGCGCGGATCGTGTCGGGCGTAAAGGGCGCCGCGCAGAAACGCACGCCCGTCGCATCGTAAATCGCGTTGGCGAGCGCGGCCGGTCCCGGCACGGATGCCGATTCGCCCGCGCCTAGCGGCGGCTCGCCCTGGCGCGGCATCAGCACGACATCGATTGCAGGCAACTCCGGAAAAGTCAGGATCGGGTAACTGCCCCATTCGCGGCTGGCGACCTTTCCCTGCGCGAAACGCACGCGCTCCTTCAGCGAGCGGCTCAGCACCTGCACCACGTTGCCATGTATCTGATGGCGCACGCCGTCGGGGTTGATCATCGTGCCCGTGTCCTGGCCGATGGTGATGCGCTCGACGCGGATTTCCCCCGTCACCCGGTCGACGACGAGTTCGGCCACCCACGCGGCCCAGGCAGCCCCGAAGCCCGGAAAGCGGCTATGCACATAGCGGGCGTACGCGATACCTCTTCCCCGCACGAAGCGTTCTCCGCCTTGCACTGGCGTATTGCGAGGCGCGCGTGTTTTCCAGCCCGCGCGCTTCGCAACGGTTTCGAGCAGTTCGGCAGCGCGCGAATCGTCGAGATGGCGCAAGCGGAATTCGAGCGCGTCCACGCCTGTCAGCGCAGCCAGCTCGTCGGCGAATGAATCGTGCGCGAACGAGTTCGGCAGCGCCGACACGCCGCGCAGCCACGCGGATCGCACGATGGGCGCCAGATCCTCGCAGACGAAGCGGCGATTCGGGCTCACATACGGCGAGACGGCCGTGCGATCGCCCATCTCGAAGATGCGCGGCTCGCTGGCGACGACGCGTGTCAGCAGCGACGCGAGCATCGGCGCATCGTTCGACGGATAACGCGTGACGAAATCGTAGCCCGTCATGCGGCCATCGCGCGTCACGCTGCCCGTCACGTTCACGACTTGCCCCGTGCCCTTCGGCTCCCACGCATGCTCGTCGGCACGCGAAAGCTGCACGCGTACCGGCTGTCCCACTGCACGCGATAGCAGCAGCGCGTCGCCGCACACGTCGTCGGCGCAATTGCGCCCATAACAGCCGGCAGCTTCCATCCGCACGACATCGATGTCGGCTTCGTCGCGGCCCACGAGCGTCGCGAGGTCGTAGCGCAGCGAGACGGGGTTCTGCGTGCCGGACCAGACGGTGATGCGGCCCGAACCCGGCTCGCGATAATCCGCAAGCGCGCATGACGGCCCGATCGAGCCATGCATCTGATACGGCCATACGTAGGTGCGCGAAAGGGTCAGCGTGTCGGGCGCGCGTCGCGCGGCTTCGACGTCGCCTTCTTCGAGCAGCGGGCGGCGCGTGGCGGGTGCAGAGGCAATCGCGGCAGCGGGATCGTCGAGCGAAGGCAGATCGGGCAGGGGCTTCCATGTCACGCGCAGATCGCGCGCGGCGCGGATCGCCTGTTCCTCGCGCTCGCAAACCACGCCGACGAAATCGCCCAGCACGACGACGGCACGCAAGCCCGCCACGTGCGCAACCGATTCGCGGTCCACGCTATCGAGCAGGCCGCCGACGAACGCGCCGCGATCGAGGCCCGCATACGGCGGCCGCACCACGCGTCCATGCAGCATGCCCGGCACGCGCATATCGTGTACGAACGTGAGCATGCCCGTCGCCTTGGCGGGTATGTCCACACGCGGCGCAGACTGGCCAATCACGCGATACGCCGACGGCTCTTTCACGCGTGCCTTCAGGTCGAGATCGAGCGCGATGCGTTTGCCCGCAACGAGCGCGGCGAAGCTCACGCGGCGCGCATCGGGCGTGGCGGCGACAAAGACGTCGGCGTTGTCGGTGGCGAGCGCTTCGATCTGCGTGCCGAAGTGCTCCGCCGCGAGTTGCAGCAATGCGTGTCGTGCCTGCGCGGCGGCGCAACGCAAGGGCGCCGCGGAAATCTGGATCGACGCGCTCGCAATGGTCGGCCCCTGGTTCGGCGTGACGGCCGTATGTCCGAGCTGCATGTCCACGCGCGCGGCGGGCACGTCCAGTTCTTCCGCGACGATCTGCGCAAGCGCCGTGCGGATACCCGTGCCGAGATCGACATGACCGTTGAAGGCGAGAATGCGGCCGTCGTCGAGTATCGCGACGAACACCTCCGCCGCCTCGGGCACGAACGACGAGAGGCTGCCAGGCTGGCCGGGCGCGGGCTTGACGGGTCGTGCGGGTGGTCGCGCGACAGTGAGACAGCCTTCGCGCGCAAGCAATTCGGAGCGGTTCACGGCAGAGAGTTCCAGTGAGGACGGTGTGTCCGTCCCGATCGCATTCACGCCAGATAGCCAAACTAAGCGGACAAATTGACAGCGTCAACCGCGTGCCATGTCAGCGCCGCTGTGCGGTTTCGATCTCGGCGATAGCCTGCGCGAGCGGCATCACGGCCGCGTACTTCTGCTGCATGTCGAACAGGTTCGCGTTGTGCGGCTCGATCGCGCGGTCGCCGACGCAATCGGACAGCACCAGCGGCCGGAAGCCATGCGACATCGCATCGACCACGCTCGCGCGCACGCAGCCGCTGGTGACGGCGCCCGCGACCAGCAGCGTCTGCACCGCGCGCTGCGTCAGCCACGGTGCGAGCTGCGTGCCGAAGAGCGCTGACGGAACCGTCTTGCGCACCACGAGTTCGCCGCGCACCGGGGTCAGCTCGGGTACGATCGCACTGTTCGGATGGTCTTCCGTAAGCGTGGCCATGCCGGGCACTTTCAGCGAGAACACGTTGTCGTCGCTGCCGTCGTCCGCGTAGACGATGCGGCTGTGCGCGACGGGCCAGCCGTTGCTGCGCGCAAGCGCGAGCACATCCCGCGTGCGTGCGATAGCGGCCTTGATGTTGCCGCCGCCGAAGATATCGGGGTCTGCGAAGCCGACTACGAAGTCGATGATCAAAAGGCCGATATTGCCGTGCACGGGCAACGGCGTGCCGAAGCCCTGTTGCCGGTAGACATTGGCTTCGGCGTGTTGCGTGAGATCAGTCATGGTGAGTGTCCGGTGTCCGGTGTCCGGGGTTGCGTGCGCTGATGCTGTCATCCGACCACGCGGCCGTCGCGCACGACGACTTCATCGTCGAGCTTCACGGTGCAAGCGCGCAGCGGAATGTCGATATGACACGTCGTGGTGCGGCTGCCGCCGCCTTCGTTATTCGGTCCGAGCGAAAACAGGAAATTGCCCTCGAACGCGCGCGCGTCCATGCCGATGGTCGCCTCGCGGTCGTAGAGGCCGAGCGTCGACCAGCGGGCGCGCGGCTGCAAACCCCAGCCGATGTGCGAGATCGCGTAGCCTTCCGGGTCGTCGAAGGTTTCCATGTAGTCGCGCAGCAAGGCCGCATCGACGCCGCCTTCGATCTTCGTCGCATAGCCGCCTTCCACTGTCAGCACGATGGGCTCGCTCACGTAGCGCTTTTGCGGCAGCAGGATGTCGCCGCGATCGATCACGATCGTGCCGTGCGCGGTGCGATCGTTCGGGAACGTCAGCGCGAAGCCGCTCGGCCAGTGGTCCCAGCGGCCCGGCTCGTCGACGAAGCCGTATTCGGCGATCGGTCCGAACTCGCCCATCGGACAGACGAGCGCGGTGCCCGCCGGCGACGAAACACGCATCTCGCGCGCGGCGCCGATCTTCCTGGTCGCGGCGAGCACGCGCTCGCGGTCGGCGACGGTCGGCACGAGGCGCGCGAGCACTTCGGGCGGCTCGACCGCGAGCAGGATTTTCGTGCCCGACTTCAGGATGTCGTGCTGCTCGGGCGAGAACAGCAGCGTCATCAGGTCCAGCACCAGATCGCTTTCCTTGAGCGCCGCGATGGCCGCGCGGTTGCCCGTGAGCGGCGTGGTGCCGAGATATGCGAGCGAATCGCGGCTGAAGGCCTTGTCGCCGTTCACGGGCGGCAGGTCGAGCCGGTTGACGATCGCCCCCATCGACTGCGTGGCGATCAACGCGCACGCGAGTGTCTGCGGATGCGTGGCGGCGCTCGTCAGGATCGTGACCGTCTGCCCCGCTTCGAGACGCGAGAGCGTGAGCACTTCCTTCCACGCTTCGATCAGTTGGTAGTCGCTGATGGACATCGTGTGTTCTCCAATGGATGCGTCAGATCGAGGCGGCCTTTTGCGTGAGCGGCGCGCCGAGGAAGGTGCCGAACGCGTCGTAAAAACCCGCTGCGTTGTCCCACGGAATCATGTGACCGGCATCGGGCACGCGAACGTGCTGCATCGTGGGTGTTGCGCGCTGCAGTTCGGCGACGTCTTCGTCGCGCACCACGTCGCCGCGTTCAGCCGTGACGAGCAGTGAGGGCACGTTCAGTCGCGCGGCGTCGGCGTGGAAATCGTCGGTATGAAAGCCTTCATACGACGCGAGCACGGCGCGCTCGTCGCAGGTGTGCAGCCACTCGGCGCGCAGGCGCAGTTCTTCGTTGGTCCACGTGGGGCAGAATGCGCGCATGCCTTCGGCGTCCGTGCCTTTGCGCGCGAGCGCCATCGAATCGACATACCAGGGCAGCTTGCCCGGATACGCGCGGCGGCCCGGCCCGGAAACGGGCGGATCGACCAGCACCACGCGTTCCAGTCCGCGCGGCGCAAGCAATGCGGCGCGTGCGGCGATGCGCGCGCCCATCGAATGTCCGACGAGCGCGAAACGTTCCAGACCCAGCGCGGCCGCCAGCGCGGCGACGTCCCCGGCCTGCGCGTCGAGGCTGTAGTCGAGCGTGTCCGATGCTTCCGACAGGCCGCGTCCACGCACGTCGATCACGTAGGTATCGAAGCTGGCGCCGAACACTTCGCCGACGAAGCCCCACGTCACGGCAGGACTCGTGATGCCCGGAATCACGATGACGGCAGCGCGCGCGCCACGCTCGCCGCCTGTGCCGCCGTAGCGCAGATAGTGCTGGCGGATGCCATTGGCGGCGATGTTCGCGCCGTAGAGGAAAGTGCTGGACATTTGACGCTCCGGTGAATGGGATTGGCACGACCCGATATGCGGGGACTCAATAAGCACCCGAAAGAAGCGCGCCCGCGCCGGGGACGATCGGTTCGAGATCCAGTTCGCGCAGCATCGCGTAAGTCGTGGCGATGGCGGCTGTGATCACCGGCTTGCCCGTCATCGCCTCGACCTTCGCGACGGCGGCCAGCGACGGCATCTGCACGCAGGCGGACAGGACGATCGCGTCGGCATCCGCATAGTTCAGCGTCTTGACGATCGCGGGCAGGCGCGCGGGATCGTGACGGCCAACTTCGAGGTTGTCGGGGATCTCGAGCGCGCGATAGTCGAGCACTTCATAACCTTCGTTGCGGATGTAATCGACCACCAGTTCCGTCAGCGGCTTCATGTACGGCGCGACGACGACGATGCGCTTCGCGCCGATCACCCTGAGCGCATCGACGAGCGCGCCCGCGCTGGTCAGCACGGGTGCTGCCGCGCCGTTCTCCGCCGTGTGCTTCGTCAGGCGCGCCTGCGACACGCGGTGATAGCCGCGTCCCATCGCCATGATCGCGACGAGGCACGCATAACCCAGCACGTCGACGCGTGCATCGGAAAGCTCGATCGCGCAACGGTCCGATTCCGCGTCCATCGCGGCAAGCTCTTCCTTCACGACCTTCTTCATGCGCATGCGGCTCGAATGAAACGTGAAGCGCTCCGGGCGGATCGCTTCGCGCAGACGCAGCATCGCCGGAATTTCGGTTTCCATCGTGGTGTTCGAGCTCGGCACGATCTGGCCGATCCGATAAGTCTTGCTCATGACGCGCACTCCATTCCAGTTGGGCGGCGACGAGGCCCGCCGTTGCGGGTGTCGTCGGAGATTTGCGCAAAGTCTAGCGTGTACATTTTAAATGCACAACGGGGAGAAATAATTTCATCCGGCGTCATGCATCATATATAGGTGAAAGTGCGCGGAATGTCGTAGGTGGTTAACCGGAAAACATTGTGCTTGCCGATTTATTTTCTAATGTGTACGCTACATTCAAATCGAATCGTATTCGACTCAACCCGGCCCGTCGGCGCACAGCACAGCACAGCACGGCACTCCGCAGCGCGGCGCGGGCGCACCACCTGGAGAACCCATGAGCAAACCCCGTATCGCCATCATTGGCGCCGGCCTCGGCGGCGTCGCAGCCGCCGCCCTGCTGCAGCGCGCCGGCCACGACGTGCGTCTCTACGAGCAGGCGCCCGCGTTCTCGCGCCTTGGCGCGGGCATTCACCTTGGCCCGAACGTGATGAAGATCATGCGGCGCATCGGCTGCGAGGACGCGCTGAACGTCATGGGTTCGCATCCCGACTACTGGTACAGCCGCGACTGGAAGACGGCCGAGGCAATTGCGCAGATTCCGCTCGGCGACTACGCGTTGAAGACGTACGGGGCGAGCTATCTCACCGTGCATCGCGGCGACTTTCATGCGCTGATGACGGAAGCTGTGACGCCTGGCACGATCAGCTTCGGCAAGTGCCTGCAATCGGTCGAAGACACGGGCAGCGATGTGCGCCTCACGTTTGCCGACGGCAGTGTGGAGGTGGCGGACCTCGTGATCGGCGCGGATGGCGTGAACTCGAAGATCCGCGAGCATCTGCTCGGCGCGGAGCCGCCGCGCTATACGGGCTATGTCGCGCATCGCGCGGTGTTTCCGGCGTCGCTGCTCGGCAACCGTCCTTACGACATGTGCGTGAAGTGGTGGTCGGAAGACCGTCACATGATGGTCTACTACGTGACCGAGAAGCGCGACGAGTATTACTACGTGACGGGCGTGCCGCAAGCGGAGTGGCCCACGGGCGTGTCGATGATGGATAGCAGCCGCGACGAAATGCGCGAGGCGTTCGAAGGTTTTCATCCCGATGTGCAGAATCTGATCGACGTGTCGCCGTCCATCACCAAGTGGCCGCTGCTCGAACGCGATCCGCTGCCGTTGTGGAGCCGTGGCCGTCTCGTGTTGCTCGGCGATGCCTGTCATCCGATGAAGCCGCACATGGCGCAAGGCGCGGCGATGGCGATCGAAGACGCGGCGATGCTGGCGCGCTGCCTCGACGAAACGGGCGCAACCGACTACGCGGGCGCGTTCGCGCTCTACGAGGCCAATCGCGCGGCGCGAGCGTCGAAGGTGCAACTGGTGTCGCACAACAACACCTGGCTGCGCACGAACGAAGACCCGGCATGGGTGTTCGCGTACGACGTCTTCGACGTGCCGCTCGTGTCGCCGCAAGTGGCGGGCGCGCAGGAACCCGCCACCGCGTAACGCCGCAGCGGGCGGAATTTCGGCGGGTTATAAGGTTCGGTGCGGCGTGTCGCCTGCGCGTCATCGCGCAATGCACGCTGACCGGGCTGCGGACGGCTGCAAGGCGGGTTGCAACAGCGGCGTCGCGCAGCTCCGGCACATCCTTAACGAGTCAGTTCATGTTGCAATCCGCTTCCCACGCGCAGCCGCTCACGCTGAAGGTGAACGGCGAGACGCGCACCATCGAAGGCGCGACGCCCGATACGCCGCTCCTCTACATCCTGCGCAACGACTGCGAGCTGAACGGCCCGAAGTACGGCTGCGGTCTTGGTCAGTGCGGCGCGTGCACGGTGCTCGTCGATGGTCAGGCCGCGCGCTCGTGTGTCGTGCCCGTCGCGGCGGCGCACGCGCGCGAAGTGACGACGCTCGAAGGGCTCGGTACGCCCGACGCGCTGCACCCTGTGCAACGCGCGTTCATCGACGAGCAGGCAGCGCAATGCGGATACTGTCTGAACGGCATGATCATGAGCACGGCGGCGCTGCTTGCAAGCAATCCCTCGCCGGACGACGACGCGATTCGCGACGCACTGCGCTTTAACCTGTGCCGTTGCGGCACGCATCTCGAGATCGTGCGGGCCGTGAAGCGCGCGGCGTTGTATCTGCAGCAGCAACATGGGCAATGAGGCCGCGATGAGCGAGGACGATTCGCAGGCATTGCGGCTGAAGCAAGGCGGCGCGTTCTTGACGGAAGGTGAAGACGATGCGGCTGCGCGTCGCCGCGCGCACTACGCATGGCCCGCCGATGGCATCGATGCCGATGCGCAGCTCGTTGTCGAAGCGAGCGTCGCGGCGGACGGCACGATGGCGAAGTGGCACTATCGCGCGCGCGTCGGCGATACGGCGAGCGAGGCGCGTGGCTCCCGCACGCAAGCATCGCTGCCGCCGCTGCTGTATCGCCATGCACACGCGAGCGTCGCCGTCGACGATCCATCGCGGCTGATTCCCACGCAGGCCCATGCATTCGCGCGCGAATCGTTCATCGACGAAGTGGCGCACGATGCGCGGCGCGATCCCGTCGCACTGCGGCTCGATCATCTCGATGTCACGCGCGACGCGGGCGCGCGCGAAATCATTCGGATGGTGAGCGAACGCGCGGCGTGGGGCGCTGCGCCACAGGCTGCTCAGGCGCCTGCTTCGCCATGGCTGCGCGGGCGTGGCTTTGCGTTCGACGGCCAGACGCGCGAAGCGACGCGGCGCGTCGATGCGCTGCCCGATTATTCTCCGGGCAACACGCGCGCCGAGCCGCCGCCGATGGACTGGTCGGCGTGGGTGGTCGATCTCGACGTCAACCGCGTAACGGGCGACATCGCCGTGCGCCGCGTGGTGGCGGGCCAGGGTGCGGGAACACCGGATGCCGCCGCGCTGCAAGGGCTGCCCGCGTGGCAGATCGAAGAGGCGATTGCGCGCGCGACCGGCGTGCGCCGGATCGCGCGTGCGGCGCACGACGAAACGGGCGGCGCGGATACGCCTGTCTCGCATGATCTGATCGACGCGCAAAACGAGCGGGCATCGAATGTCACTCCGCGCTCCGCATTAGACGACCGACGCATCGAGCAGGCGGCAGCGCCCGTCGCGGCAGCGATCGCCAATGCGCTTTACGACGCCACGGGCGTGCGCTTTCGCGCCCCGCCGTTCGACCCGGAACAGATTCGCCGCGCGTTTGCCGCAGCCGGTCCTGCCGTCATGCTCGACGCGCCCGCGGCAGCCCGGCGGCCCTCGCGCTGGCGGCGGTGGCTGGCGGGTGGTGGCATCGGCGGGGTGGCGGGAGGGTTGATCGGGCTTGCGTGCTCGATCCTGCCTGGGCCGTCGCCGATTGCGCCATTGCCCGCAGGCGCAGGCGCCGACGCGTCGATGTGGAGCGCGGCGATGCTCGAACGCGGCCGCCAGGTTGCGATTGCTGGCGACTGCGCCGTGTGTCATACGGCGCCCGGCGGGAACCTCAATGCAGGCGGCCTCGCGCTGCAGACGCCGTTCGGCACCGTCTGGTCGACCAACATCACGCCTGATCGCGACACGGGCATCGGCGCGTGGTCCTATGAAGCGTTCGCGCGCGCGATGCGCCAGGGCATTGCACGCGACGGCCGGCATCTGTATCCGGCGTTCCCGTACACGGCGTTCGCGCACATGAGCGAGTCCGACATGATGGCGCTATACGCGTACCTGATGTCGCAGCCTGCCGTGCAGCACGCCGCTCCCGAAACGAAGCTGCCGTTCCCGATGAACCAGCGGCGGCTCGTCGCGGGCTGGAACTGGCTGTTTCATGACGCGCGCGAATACCAGCCGGACGCACAGCAATCGGCGCTGTGGAATCGCGGCAAATATCTGGTGGATGGCGCGGCGCATTGCGGCGCGTGCCATACGCCGCGCAACGCGCTGGGCGCGGAGAAGGGCGGCTTTGCGTATCTGGGCGGCGGCAGCGCCGAGGGCTGGGACGCGCCGGCGCTCGTTGCTGCGCGAGCCGCGCCCGTGCCGTGGACGGAAGACGCGCTGTTCACCTATCTGCGCACAGGGTTCTCCGCCGAACACGGCGTGGCCGCGGGACCGATGGCGCCCGTCGTGGCGGGACTGGCGAGCCTGCCCGAGCCGGATGTCCGCGCGATAGCGCACTATATCGCCTCGCTTTCTCCGCCCGTCGATCCCGCCGTCGCCGCGCAAGCGGCCGCGCAACGCGCCGCAGGGGCAAACGCGGATGCGCTGACAGCGGCCGGTTTGCAGAACGGACGGCGCATGTTCGAGGCAGCTTGCGCGGTATGTCATGCGGAATCGGGCGGCGTGGGCCATCTGGGCGTGCGTCCGCTGATGGGCCTGAACACCAGCGTGAGTCAGGCGAGTCCGGAGAACCTGTTGCGCGTGATGATGCACGGTATCGCTCAGCCCGCCACGGAAGGGCTTGGCTATATGCCGGGCTTCAAGGACAGCTTCGACGATCAGCAGCTCGCGGAGCTGGCAGGCTACATTCGTGCGCGCTATGCGCCTGGCCAGCCTGCATGGCACGGCCTTGCAGAGGCGGCCGCAGGCCTGCGCGAGGCGGTGCATTGATCCCGCGGCTGGCGTCACCGCGTTCGTGCCGGATGACGGGCGCGCCCGGTCCGGCACGGCGTATGCGTGCGGACTGTCGATTGGCTGGTTGGCAGGTTCGGCGGGTCTGAACAGCCGAATTTGCCTGCGTCTGATCGTTCATGCCGCGCCGTGCAGATCGTGGCGCACGCTCAATACGGGATCGGTCACCCAGTCGGCTAGCCAGTCTTTCCATTTTGCCCACCGGTGCGCGTCGAGTTCAAACTCTCCCGCCAATGCGCCCGTCCCTTCCGCGCTGAGATCCGCGTAGACCAGCCTCTCGCCGTTCCACCAGGCAATCGCCGTGTCCGTCAGTTCCGCGACGGTATCCGGCCCGGCGTCGCGAAGCAGGGCCGTCAACTGCTGTTCGAAGTCTTCACGTTGCATGCTGGATGTCTCCTCTTGAATGGTTGCGGCACATCGTTTGCGGACTGGCTGTAACCCGGGTGTGTAACCCAAGTGCAAGAAGGGGCGAGTCATGGCAACGCAATGTGTCGAGCAATGGGCATTCGATGTACACGATGTACCGGCCGAAGAGGCCGTCGAGCGCCCCTGCTTTCAGCACAGCAAGCGGCACGCCGTGACGACGCGAAGAGGTTTTCGTTGCGCACGCATCTTCAGCGCAACGAGTGCGCTGCTGGTCCCCGTTAACCGAAACCATCTGCTGGCGGCCGCCAACGGCGGCGCTCGCGGCGAATCCGCATGACCGATACTACGAGTCAAACCGTGGCAAATGTACTGCTGGTCGACGACGACGCGGAGAATCTGTGGTCGCTGCAACTGGCGCTCGAAAGCGACGGTCATCATGTGAGCGTTGCAGGAGATGCCAACGGCGCGCTGGATATCCTGCGTCGCGAAGCCATCCATCTGATGATCACGGACTACGAAATGCCCGGCATCGACGGCGCGGAGTTGTGCCGTCTGGTGCATGAGCAGCCGGCACATTGCGGGTTGCCGATCGTGTTGTTGTCGGCGGCGGCCGAACCGCCAGACCTTCGGCAATCCTGGACGCGGTTCTTTCGCAAACCGGCGCGCATCCGGGATCTGACGGCCACGCTCGACGCCCACGTTGCAATGCGCCAGCCCGCCATGAGGCTGCCGCACCCAAAAGCCTGTGTGCGCGCAGTCCTGAGATGTCAGAACCTGCCCGCATCGCGCTGGATTGCCGTCGAACCCCGCTGCTGGCCATAAGCTGCGCCCATGTCGAGGCCGTTTAGCGGGGGCGTACAATCAGTCATTGAAACCCGCCACCGGACAGTCCCAGATGAGCGACATTCACAAGACGCACCATAGGGCGCACGAGACAGCGGAGACAGCTGAGCAATTCCGCATTCTCGTACAGGGCGTCACTGACTACGCGATCTACATGCTGTCGCCCGCAGGCGTCGTCACGAGCTGGAACGTCGGTGCCGAGCGGATCAAAGGGTACAGCCATGCCGAGATTCTTGGCCGGCATTTCTCGTGTTTCTATACCGACGCGGATAGAGCAGACGGCGCACCAGCCATGATTCTCGCCACGGCGGCGCGCGAGGGCCGCGCGGAACGCGAAGGATGGCGCGTGCGCAAGGATGGCAGCCGCTTCTGGGCCCATGTGGTGGTCGATGCCATTCGCGACGAGCGCGGCGAACTGCTCGGTTTTGCCAAGGTCACGCGCGACATTACCGAACGCAAGCAGTCGGCGGCTGCGCTGGAAAAGGCCAATGTGGCGTTATTCCAGGCGCAGAAGATGGAAGCGATCGGCAGGCTCACGGGTGGCGTCGCGCACGACTTCAACAATCTGCTCGCCGTGCTGTCCAACGGCCTGCAAGTGCTGGCCACGCAGTCGCGCACGCATCTGGACATGAAGATGATCGATGGCATGCGCCGCGCCATCGATCGCGGCGCTTCGCTCACGCAGCAACTGCTGTCTTTCGCGCGCCAGCAGCCGTTGCGGCCTGAAGTTCATGATCTGAACCTGTTGATCCGCGACTTCGAGCCGATGCTGGTGAAGGTGCGCGCCGATAACAGAACGAAATGCGAACTCAACCTGACGGGCGATTCCGCGTTCGCGCTCGTCGATGCCGCCCGCTTCGAAGCGACCTTGCTCAATCTCGTTGTCAACGCCGTGGACGCGATGCACGATGGCGGGACCGTGACGGTCGCGACGGCCACCGTCGAATCGGATAGAGCGGTCACGGCAGTGCTGACGGCTGGCCGCTATGTGCGGATCTCCGTATCCGACACGGGAACGGGCATGCCGCAGAAAGTGCTGGAACAGGCGTTCGAGCCGTTCTTCACGACGAAGCCGGCAGGAAAGGGCACAGGGCTAGGGCTGAGCCAGGTCTACGGGTTCATTACCCAGTCGGGCGGCGACGTGGTGATATCGAGCGTCGAAGGAGAAGGCACGACCATCGATCTCTATCTGCCGATGGCGCAGGCGGTCGAGTCGGCGAGTACCTTTGCCGCTTCGAAAGTCGAAACGGTTTTACTGGTCGAAGATGAACCGGATGTGCTGGGGCTTGCGACGGAACTCTTCCGCAGCATCGGCTATGAAGTCGTGGTGGCCGCCAGCGCCTCCGAAGCGGTGGCGATCCTGAAGGAACGCAACGATATCGACGTCGTCTTCACGGATATCACCATGCCGCACGGCATGAGTGGCATGGACCTGGCGCATCATGTCCGCGCCGGGTATCCGGACGTCAAGGTGGTGTTGACATCGGGCTACCCGCTCGCCACGTTGCGCGACGAGTATGGCGCTTTCAATGAGTTTCCTTTTGTCTATAAGCCGTACCGTCTGGCCGATCTCGCGAGGGCGCTGAGAGCGTGACGCGGCTTTGATGACGATAAACAACTGCGAGGCGCTGCGGTTCGTGTCGAAAAGGCGCTCATGTCGACCTCACTCTGTCGCGGATAGCGCGAGCGTTGGGTAGTCGGTATAAAACTTCTCCGTGCCCCCAAAAAAGCCTTCACGCTGCGGCTCGTTCATCGGCGCATTGGTCTTGAGCCGCTCGACGAAATCAGGGTTCGCCAGCACCATTGCACCATAGGCTTCCAGATCGGCGGTACCCGATGCCGCGTCGGCACCCACCTGTTCTCGCGGACGTCCCGGACGGTTCAGGATCAGCGTGCCTGTCCAAAGCTTACGAATCTCTGCCAGCAATGGCTCGTCGCCCAGATGCATGATATGCAGATACGCGAGGCCCAGCTTGTCGAGTTCAGCGACAAGGTAGCGGTATAACGCGTGCAGTTCCGCTCCCTCGTCGATACCCCCCATCGCCGTGCCCGGCGACAGGCGGATGGCCGTCCGGTCGGCGCCGATTTCACCGGCGATGGCCGTGGCAACCTCGATGGCAAAGCGCGCGCGATTCTCGATCGAGCCGCCGTATTCGTCGGTGCGCGTGTTGGCGCTTGGCGCGAAGAACTGCTGGATCAGGTAGGCGTTGGCGCCGTGGATCTCGACGCCGTCGGCGCCCGACTCGACGGCGCGGCGAGCCGCGAAGGCGAAATCCGCGACGGTCCGGCGCACTTCGTCGCTCGACAGTGCGCGCGGCACGGGGATGTCCTGCATGCCGCCGGTCGTGAACATGCCTACGCCCGGCGCGATGGCCGACGGTGCGACAGCGGGGCGGTGGTGCGGCGTGTTATCCGGATGCGACATGCGGCCCGCGTGCATCAGCTGAATGAATATACGGCCGCCTTTGTCATGCACCGCGCTCGTGATCTTCTTCCAGCCTGCTACATGTGCGTCGGTGTAGATGCCCGGTGTCGTCAGGTAGCCCTGGCCGTCGTCCGAAGGCTGCGTGCCTTCCGAGACGATCAGGCCGACCCCGGCGCGCTGCGCGTAATAGCGGGCGGCGAGGTCGCCAGGCGTGCCGTCGTACTGGGCACGCGAACGGGTCATCGGCGCCATGACCAGGCGATTTTGCAGGGTGTAACGGCCAACACGGATGGAATCGAACAGTTTGCTCACGACGGAATCCTCGGATCAGGTTGAACGGGCAGTGGTTCGATCATCCTCTGCTGCACATCGAAGATAAAGATAGTCTTTCGGATATCATTGATCCATTCATGGAGCAATATGGATGGATGATTACCTGAACGACATGGCTTTGTTCGTGGAAGTGGTGAAGGCCAACGGCTTCCGCCACGCGGCTGAAGCGATAGGGATACCGAACTCGACGTTGTCCCGCCGGATCAGCGCGCTGGAGAAGAGCATCGGGCTTCGGCTGCTGCACCGCACGACGCGCAAGATCGAACTGACCGAGGCCGGGCAGCTTTACTTCGAACGGTGCAAACGCATCGTCGACGAGGCGCGCCTTGCGCATGAACAACTGGGGGACATGCTTGCGCAGCCCAGCGGGACGCTTCGGGTGTCGTTGCCGGTGGACTTCGCCGTGACCTACCTCGCGCCGTTGATCGTGGAGTTCGCCGACATGTATCCCGGCATCAGCTTCGATTTCGATCTCACCCCGCGGCGGGTCGATCTGGTCAGCGAACCCTATGACGTGGCGATCCGCATTGGCGAATCCGGGAGTTCGCAACTGATCGCGCGCACGCTGGCTTCGCTGACGCCGTACCTGTATGCGTCTCCCCGTTATCTGGAGCGAGCGGGCGAGCCCGGCAAGCCTGCGGATCTGGAGCGGCACGAATGCCTGGCTATCCTGAAGGCGGGCACATGGACATTGCACGACGGAAAACGTACGGCAACAGTTCCGGTACGCGGGCGGATCGCGCTCAACAGTGTCGGCATGATCCGTCGTCTGGCAAGCCTCGATATGGGGATCGTTTTGCTTCCGCAACAAGTCGTCGCCGACGATCTGGCGAGCGGGCTCTTGCGGCCGGTCTTGCCCAGCTGGCACGGTTCGGCGACGCCGATCTACGCGATTACCGAAACCCGTCTGCTACCCGCAAAGACACAACGCTTCATCGAGTTTCTTCAGGCGCGGCTGGCGCGGTAAGCGCCAGGCCGCGAGCGTTGACCGTATGCGGCCAGATCGACTCTGGACGTGACTGGTGATGGTGAGATATTCCCCGTCGATGAATCTGGATGGCCCGCGAGGATAGGATGGTGACGCGGACGCGGACGCGGACGCGGACGGCATCGACGGCAAGGTGGTGATCTTTTCACGCTTCATGGCGATCTCGAGGAGACACGCCCCCTGATTTCACCGGGAAGGATGGTTTCGGATGCTGGCGCCGACGTGTGGCGTCGCGTCGGATGTCACGGGCACAGCGCGAACGAATGCATTCGTTCGCCCCTTGTTATCTGATGGCTTGCCGCTGCGCGGCACATGTCCGTTGATATCTTCGGCTTCGCCCGAGCGCGTAAAGCGCAAGTGGGTGATGTCGGTCGGGAAGAACATGCTCCAGCTCCATTCGACAAAGATCCGCAGCTTGCGGCCGAGCGTCGGAACGCGGGACAGATAGAAGGCGCGAGCGAGTCGTTGCCGCCAGGAATCATCAGGCTTGCCCAGCCCATCAGTGCACCTCCGCTCAGGCAGCGCGCCCGTTGCAATGCCGTCACGCGCGTCCCCCGTGCTTGTGCGCCGCGCATCGCGCGGGTGACTGGGGCTGACGTCGCGCCCAACTGCAGTGCACCGAACAGCGGGGCGCGCGAGCAGGTGCCGCCCGCATGCCCTTGTGCAAGATCGGCGAGCGCGTCGGTGTAAGTCCAGGCTCCATCGAGCACGAACAGCAGCACGAAGGTGATGCCGCACGCGGGCAAGAAGTACAGACCTCATGCGCACATGAAGTCCGTTCCGCAAAACGACAATGGGTGGGCGCCATCAGAACGTTTGATGCTCAAGGCGTCATCGTGGTGAGAAGGATCTTCTTCCCGTCCTTGTAACCGTATAGCGTCAGCCTTGGGTTCTTCACATCACCCTTGCCGTCGAACTGAATGCCGCCAATCAGGCCTTGATAATCGGTCGAGCGAGCCGTTGCCAGAACTTTCGCGCGATCAGTGCTACCACTGCGTTTCATGGCATCGACGATGACCATGACTGAGTCGTAGGCATACGGCGCATAGATCTGGACAGTAGTTCCGAACCGCTTTTCATACTCTTTTTCGAATGTCGGACCCGCCTTCATCCGGGATAGAGGGAGTCCGGCAATACTGCAAACCAGATTGTCGACGGCTGGGCCGGCCAGCGACGCGACTTCATCTGAGCAGGTGCCATCGCCGCCGAGCACCTTCGCCTTGAGTCCCAATTGTGCTGCCTGTTTGATAAATGGTCCGGCCGTCGCATCCATTCCACCATAGAAGATGACATCCGGAGATTGCCCCTTTATTTTGGTAATGAGCCCCTTGAAGTCAATGGCCTTGTCGTTGGTCGCTTCTCGTGCGACGACTTGTGCGCCGCCGCCCTTGATTGCTTCTGAAAACTGATCGGCGAGCCCCTGACCGTATGCTGTGCTGTCGTCGACGATAGCAACTTTCTTCGCTTTCAAGGTTTGCAAAGCGTAGTGCGCGAGCACGGGCGACTGTTGTGCATCTGTCGCGACGAGACGATAGGTCGTGTTGAAACCTTGCTGCGTGAACTGCGGATTGGTTGAGTCCGGTGAAATTTGCAGAACCTGGGCGTCGTGGTAGATGCGCGATGCTGCAATTGAAACGCCGGAGTTCAGGTGCCCGACGACTGCCACCACGCCGTCATCGACCAGGCGTTGCGCGACCTGAGTCCCCTGGCGCGGATCGGCCTGATCATCCACGGCGACAAGTTCCAGCTTTATCTTTTGCCCACCGACGACAAGACCGTGACGGTTGATGTCTTCCACTGCCAACCGGGCTCCGTTCTCGTTTTCCTTTCCGAGGTTTGCAATTGCGCCGGTGGTCGGCGCTGCGCTGCCGATTTTCACGATCTTGATGTCATCAGCCGCGTACGACATGCAGCATGCGAACGACAGCGCCATTACCGCGAAGCCTGTTTTGATATGACTGGTCATTCTCCCGCTCCCAATAGCAATCAGCCTGTTGAAGTTCTCCTGCAAATCACGTCGAGGAGAGTGGAACAAAGGCTATGGGTGCAAAAAGACCATGACAATTGACTCTTTTGGATGCTCGTATAACGCGGGGGTAATATGACCAGGTTGAAAGTACTGCACTCAGTTGATGCTGGAGTCGCCCTGTGCGACGCTAGCGGCTGCTTCCTCGCGCATGCACTGCGCCAGCAGAAGCGGCGCCGGGCTATTGAGATCTACTCTGCGGTATAGCACCACTTCACTGAGTTGCGTGAGAGACGGGAAATTGATCAACGATATGCGGCCTCTCGCTGCATATTCGGTTGCGTAGGACAACGGCAGTAACCCGATAAAAGGTGCGCGCATCATCAACTCGATATTCAGCGCGATGCAACTGGACTCTACAACCGCGTCGTGGATATCGAGGCCTTCTTCTTCCATCAACCGGGCGAGCGCGATGTGGGACGGGCTGCCTTGTTGTGGGACGAGCCAGGTAAATTCCGTGAGGTCCTTCAGGGTGACGAGTCGCTCTCTGGAAAGCGCATGACTGGGACCTGCGACGAAGACAATGGGCTCACTGTATAGCGACTCCGTCATCAGGTCGGGGTCGTCTTTCGCTCTTGCTCGCGCAAGTACGAGATCGGCTTCGCCCGTGCGTAGCATTTCGAGCAGTTTGTCCAGCGGGGCCTCGATGAATCGAACGGAGGCTGCCGGTGCGCGAGTGAGAAAGCTCACCATCGACTGTGAAATAAACGAGGGCGGCACCGCCGTTACCGAGCCGAGATTCACATGCCCCGCCGTGCCCGTGACCAGCGAAGCAACGTCCCGCTGGGCAAGTCCGACCTGCCGGAGGATCTCCCGACCTCGTCGCGCGAGGACTGTCCCGACATCCGTAAGAAATACAGCCTTACCGACGCGCTCAGTCACGGCAGCGCCCAGTGCCTGTTCGATCTCTCCAATCTGTTTGGACACGGCTGGCTGCGTGACATTGAAGGCGGCCGCTACCTTCGTGACCTGCTTGAGGTCCGCCAGCGCAACTAGCAGTCGCAGATGCGACAGCCGGAGGCCGCTAGAGAAAAACCGCTCTATGGGAGTCAACATCTTTTGTCTCTGGTCACATTACCTAGGGGTAATGTAGTGACCTAAAAAGTGATTTGTCAATGATGTTTCGGGTCGCCTATTCTTGCCGGGCTGGAGCGCGGGTCCGGAGAGTTTCATCTGGAGAAGCCCGTCGATCCAGCGCGCACAAGCGGAGGCGAGAATTGCCAAAAGGTTATGTTGTCGCCTTGATTCGGATTACTGACGCAGGCCAGTACAGCCGTTACCGAAGCTTCGCGGCGAACGCAATCAAAGCGCACCGGGGCAGGGTTCTTGTGCGTTCCGCTTCTAACGAGGCGATGGAAGGTGCGGCACGCGGGCGAACTGTGCTACAGCAACCAAATCTTGACGCTTACCGCGCAGGAAAAGATTCTACGGACAAGAAATGAACCTTGATATCGACGCAATCAGCAAAGACAGCTCCGCACGACTTTTCGAGCGCGCCCGAGCCGTGATGCCTTCGGGCTACACCCGAAACATGCTCGTCACGAAACCTCATCCTTTTTATGCCGTCAGTGCTGACGGGCCCTATATAACGGATGCGGACGGTCGGACGCGTATCGACTGGGTCAACAACTTCGCCTCGCTGATTCACGGTCACAACAAGCGCGAAGTTGTCGAGATCATCTCCAGGCAGGCCGCGCGCCTGTTGTCCGCCACGATGCCCGCCGAATGGGAAGTGCACCTGGCCGAGTTGCTTGTCGAGCGAATTCCCTCGGTCGAGCAGGTTCGGTTCATGAACTCCGGGACAGAAGCTAATCTCATCGCGATCAAGGCCGCGCGAGCGTTCTCCGGCAGATCGAAAGTAGCCAAGCTCGAAGGCGGCTACCACGGTCAATATGATCTGCTCGAGGCCAGTTACATGCCGTCAGCCAATCAATGGGGTGACCGCGAACGCCCGGCAGTCCTTGCACACAACACCGGCACGCCAAGCTCGTTGCTGAATGAGCTTGTGTTGTTTCCGCTGAATGACATTGCGACCATGCGGGAAATCCTGGCACGCAACGCCTCGGAGATCGGCACGGTCATTATCGATCCGAGCGGCCTGTCCTTGGGAACTGCCGTGTACGCAGATCGCGAGTTTCTCGTCGCGCTGCGCGAAACGACAGAAAAGCTCGGCATGGTTCTGATCTTCGACGAAGTGTGGTCGCTGCGTACCGGCTATCGCGGCACGCAGGGCATCGTTGGCGTCACACCCGATCTCACGACGATGGGCAAAATGATTGGAGGTGGACTACCCGTCGGAGCGGTCGGCGGTAAGCGTGAAGTGATGTCCGTTTTCTCGGTCGATGAAGGCGAGCCTAAGGTGAAGCATTCCGGCACATTTACAGGCAACCCGATGTCCATGGCTGCCGGATTCGTGGCCATGTCGCTGATGACACCGGACGCGTTCGACATGCTGGCGGCACAGGGTCAGCGGCTGGCGGATGGGTTGAGGCGCGCACTCGCCGATACCAGGACGCAGGGGCATGTGGTCAATCGAGGTTCGATGACGAACATGCTATTCACGGAAAGCATCCCCGTCGATTATCGCGACCTCTATGCGCAGCAGACGGCGGAGGTTTCGGCGCTATCCGCGAGCATGCCGAAGCTGATGGCCGTGGAAGGGCTGCATGTTCTTCGCAACATGTTCGTCGGCTCGACGGCCATATCGGATGACGATGTGGACCAGACCATTGCTGCAGTGAGGCGCGCGCTGATGGCCGCGAGGCAAGCCTGATCGCCAGATTCATATGAGACGATATTCAGCTAACGTCGGAACGCTGTGGTCGCATCTGCCGCTTTTGGAACGCATTGAAGCGGCGGCGCGCGCAGGCTTTCGCGCAGTGGAAATGCACTTTCCCTACGCGGTCCCGCCAGGTGAAGTTCGCGACGCGATTCAGAAATTCGACCTGACACTGCTAGGGATCAACTCACCGCCCGGAGATATTGCCAGGGGAGAACTCGGCATCGCGGCCATTCCGGGTCGCGAAGACGAATTTGCTGAAAGCCTGCACATGGCGCTGAACTACTGTCAGGTGGCCGGTGCGCAAGCCTTGCATATCATGGCGGGTAACACGTTTGGGTATTGGCGCACCGCGTGCCTCGAAACGTTCAAATCCAATGTCGCATTAGCTGCCGATCTCGCGATTTCGAATAACGTCAGATTACTGTTTGAACCCTTGAACCGCGCCCTTCATCCGGCGTATTTCTATCATGAGGTCGATCAACTCGCGCGTTTGCTGGACGATGTCGGGCATCCCTGGTTGAAGATTCAATTCGATACGTACCACGTCGGCATGCATCACCGCAGAGTTCGAGACGTGCTGAAAAGAAACTGGTCGAGGATCGGTCATATCCAGATTGCGGCTGTACCGGATCGAGGTGAGCCGCGTGCTGGCGACGTGGATATCATGGAGGTGCTCGACGAAGCTGAACTGCGCGGCTATGGGGGCTGGATTGGGTGCGAGTACAAGGCTCGCGGAAATGTTGAAGAGGGGCTGGCGTGGAGAGAGATGGCGCGGTTCTCCGAGACAGGCTAGATCACGATTCACCTGAACACCGAACACATTGACATGACGAAATCCGATAGACAGTCGCATGCGGCAGCACTCTCTGAAGCGCTAGACAAGGCGGCAGAAAGATATGCAAGCGCAAATCCGGAAAGCGCGGCGCAATTTGCGAAGGCGACGGCAGCCATGCCTGGCGGTAACACGCGCTCAGTGCTCTATTACCCGCCATTCCCGCTCGCCATGGCACGAGGCCAGGCAGCAAGACTCTGGGATGCGGATGGACACGAGTATCGAGACTTCATTGCAGAGTTCAGCGCCGGCGTTTATGGCCATTCAAACCCCGTCATCCGTCGCGCGATCGATACTGCACTCGATAGCGGGATCAATCTCAGCGGGCACAATCTGATCGAGACGGAATTGGCGGGAGCTGTTTGCGACCGCTTCCCGACAGTCGAACGCGTGCGCTTCACCAATTCAGGAACAGAGGCGAATCTGCTATTGCTGGCCGCAGCCAAGGCCTACACAAAAAGGTCGAAGATTGTCGTGTTTAACGGTGGATATCACGGCGGGGTGCTTTCCTTCGGTTCCGGTCACAACCCGGTCAACGTCCCGCATGAATTCCTGCTTGCCAAATACAATGACGTCGCCAGCGTCGAGGCGTTGTTCGACAAGCATGGTAGCGATATCGCCACGATTCTTGTCGAGCCAATGCAGGGTGCGTCGGGATGTATCGTTGGGCAACCGGAATTTTTGCGCGCATTGCGCGACCTGTGCACGCGATTCGGCGCGTTACTCGCTTTTGACGAGGTGATGACTTCACGGCTGGCACCCGGTGGAATGCAGGAGCGGCTCGGCATCGAGGCCGACTTGACATCGCTCGGGAAATACATCGGCGGAGGAATGTCGTTCGGCGCTTTCGGCGGGCGTGAGGACATCATGGCGCAGTTCGATCCACGCCAGCACGGCGCGTTGGCACACGCCGGCACATTCAACAACAACGTACTGACAATGTCGGCGGGCGTCGCCGGACTTCGCGAGTTGTACACGCCGGAGGCCGCGGTGGAACTCAATAAACGGGGTGACCGGTTTCGCGATGCCTTGAACCAGCAGTTCACGGCGTCTGGCCTGCCAATGCGATTTATCGGACTGGGTTCATTGATGAACCTTCAGCCCACTGACAAGGCAATCTGTTCCGTCGATGATCTTGCTGGCCTGGAGCACAGGATCAAAGATCTGTTCTTCTTCCATCTGATCGAGAGCGGCGTGTACATGGCGCGACGCGGTTACATGACACTGAGCCTGCCTTTAACAGAGGAAGACATGACGCATTTCATCTCGGCCAGTGCGGGTTTCATTGAGCGTTACCGGACACTTCTGACGGCTAGCCAATAAGGGCGCGCCACGATAGAGTCCGCTCCTCAGTCGCCGAGCAATTCGCCCGACACTTCCTTCAGGCATTCCGCAAAGAGCTGCGCAGCAGGTGCCGTCACGTCTGCGCGCCAATACGCGACGACTTCCCCCAGCGGTTCGAGCGGTGCCAGCGGCAGCACGCGCATGGTGCCGCGTAGTGTGTGTTGCCGTGCAACCGATAGCGGAAGTATCGAAACGAACTCGCCGCCTTGTAGCAGCGTGAGATTCAACGCGAGCGAACTCGATTCGACGCTGCCAGCTGCTGGCGCGACACCGTGCTCGCTCAATGCTTCGATCAAGGTAGCGTAGGCAGGCGACCCATGAAGCGGCGTGATCCACCGGCATGCGTCGAGATCGTTCCAGTCGATTTCGCGCTCCGGCGCGCCCAACGGATGCGACGTGCCGGCGATGAAGACAAACGGCTCCCGATACAGCGTTTCCTGCGCCAGTGGGGTTTGCGTGCTCGTTACGCGGTTGCGGCCGAGCGCGATGTCGAGGTCGCCATCGTCGAGCAGCTTGATGAGCCTGTCGAGGGTGCCTTCGACAAACGACAGCGATGCGCTGGGCGCGCGCCGCAGAAACAGTTGCACAGAATTCGCAGTCAGCGGTTCGGGAATCGTCGCAACTGCGCCAAGCCGCACATGGCCGCCCGTGCCCGACGCAAGGGCGCTGACATCGCGACGAGCGAGGTCGATGTGACGCAGGACTTCGCGTCCGCACGCAACGATCACTTCGCCGATGACCGAGAGTTCGACTGAATTCCCGCTGCGATTGACGACCTGCACGCCAAGCGCGCTTTCGATTTCGGCAATCTGCTTCGAGATCGCCGGTTGCGTGACATGGAACGCGCTTGCGACACGCGTGACCTGTCCGAGGTCGGCGAGGCTCACGAGTATGCGCAGCTGTGACAGCTTCAGGCCGCTGCGAAAGAAACGTTCGATCGAGTCACTGGTGGCAGACATTCGTGTTTTCCCTGATCCGGTATAACCAAACGGTTATGTGCCGCGCCGAAAGAGTGATTTGCGACTGGTCGACGAGCCCGGCTACGCTTACGTCTATGCCGAAACATCCGTCATCGCATCGGCAGAAAGCATAACAAAACGACACGACTGGAGACGACATCATGAGCATGACTTCATACGGCGAGCCCCCGGGCCATGTGGCGCCCGATAGCCTGGGCGGCCGGCGCGACGATGCTGACGAAACGAACGAGGCGAACGCTGCGCTCTACCGCAAGCTCACGCGCCGCATTCTGCCGTTCCTGTTTCTCGCGTTCGTCGTCGCGTACATCGACCGCGTGAACGTCAGCTTCGCGAAGTTGCAGATGCTCGCCGATCTGCATCTCTCCGAAACCGTCTATGGGATCGGCGCGGGCATTTTTTTTCTCGGGTATTTCATCTTCGAGGTGCCGAGTAACCTGATTCTCGACCGCGTCGGCGCTCGCCGATGGATCGCGCGAATCATGGTCACGTGGGCCATCGTGTCGTGCGCGACCATGTTTGCACAGGACGCGACCTCGTTTTACATGCTGCGTTTTCTGCTCGGCGTCGCCGAAGCGGGCTTCTTCCCGGGAATCGTGCTGTATCTGTCGAACTGGTTTCCGTCCGCCCGGCGCTCGCAGATCATCGCGCTCTTCATGACGGCCATTCCTGTGTCGGGGGCGATCGGCGGTCCATTGTCGGGTTGGGTGATGTCGCACTTTGCCGGTGTTTATGGCGTAGCGGGCTGGAAGTGGCTGTTCGTCGTCGAAGGTCTCGGTTCGCTCGTGGTCGGCATCGCGGCGTTCTTCCTGCTTTATGACCGCATCGACTGCGTCAAGTGGCTCAGCGCCGAAGAAAAGACACGCCTTACCGCCGATTTGCGCCGCGATGCTGCGACGCGCGTCGAACACTCGGTGCGGGGCGCATTCGCAAGTGGCCGGGTCTGGTTGCTCGGCCTCACGTACTTCTGCATCGCGATGGGCAATTACGGCCTCGCATTCTGGGTGCCGACCATTATCAAGGCGAGCGGGGTCGCGAGCATTGCGAACATCGGCTGGCTGTCGGCAGTGCCCTCGCTCATCAGCGCGGTTGCGATGGTGCTGATCGCACGGCATGCAGACCGTCGCGGGGAGCGCCGTCGTCATGTTGCCGTGTGCTGCACGATCGGCGCGCTCGGGCTGCTGGCATCGGTGCTGTTCGCATCGAATGTCGGACTGTCTCTCGTCGCGTTGGTGGTTGCGGCTATCGGCATCAACTCGATCGCGCCAGTGTTCTGGGGCATTCCTACTGCAATGATGGGCGGCGCGGGTGCGGCCGCTGCAATCGCGGTCATCAATTGCACTGGAAATCTCGCGGGATTCGTGAGCCCGTTCATGGTCGGCTGGCTCTCCGATGTGAGCGGTGGCAAGTTGCTTCCCGGCATGATCGCGATCGCCGTTGCGCTAGTTATCGGCGCGCTGCTGGTGCTGACGATGCCCGCGCGTCAGTCCAAACCTCTGTCGTAATGGATCTTTCGATGAAACCAGAAACTCGGCCTGTGTGCATGATCACGGGCGCGGCAAGCGGGATTGGCGCAGCGACGGCGTTGCGCTTCGCGCGTGCGGGATATGTGGTCGCAATCGGCAACTTCGATGCTTCGACCCGAGAAAGTGCGGAGACTGTGGCGGCCGCCTGCCGCGATGCGGGCAGCGACACGCTGATATTCGACGCCGACGTCGGCAGCGACGCGGATTGCCGCGCGGCCGTCGCGAGCGTGACGAGGCGCTTCGGCCGACTCGATGCACTAGTGAACTGCGCGGGAACAACGAAGGTAATCACGCACGACGCATTCGACCAGCTCGACGCCAATGAATTCGAGCGCGTGTATCGCGTGAACACAATCGGCCTGTATCAGATGACGCGTGCGGCTGCCCCGTTGCTGCGAGAAAGCGCAACGCAGTCACGCAGCACGAGCGTCATCAACATTTCGTCGCTGGCGGCGCTGAATGGAACGGGTTCGTCGCTTGCGTATGCGGCGTCCAAAGGCGCGGTCAATACGATGACGCTGTCGCTCGCACGTTCTCTCTCGCCGCACGTGCGCGTCAATGCAATTGCACCCGGCATGGTCGATGACGGCCTGCTGCTGCGCGCGCTCGACGCGTCGCGCTACGCCGCCGTGATCGACCGCATGACGACGAACGCGCCGCTCAAGCGCGTGTCGCTTCCCGGCGAGATCGCCGACATTGCGTGGTTCCTGTGCACCGCACTCTCCATAACGGGGCAAGTCATCGCCGCCGAAAACGGCCTGTTGCTCAATAACGGCTGAACTCACTGAAACCACCGACATGTCCCACTTTCAGAGCAAGAAGCCGCTCGGCAAACACCGTTCACGCATGGTCACCGAGGGCGTGACGCGCGCGCCGCATCGCGCATTTCTGCGCGCGACCGGTCTCGACGACGAATCGATGCAAAAGCCCTTCGTCGCAATCGTCGATACATTCGGCGAGAACACACCCTGTTCGATGTCGCTCAACGCGGTGTCTGACAATGCGCGGCTCGGCGTCGCCGCGGGCGGTGGCGTACCGATCCGCGGCTCGGCGATTTCCGTATCAGACGGCACGTCGATGAATCATCAGGGCATGCGCATGAGCCTCGTATCGCGCGAGGTCGTAGCCGACAGCGTAGAACTGTTCGTGCGCGCGCACGGCTACGATGCGCTGGTCGGTGTAGCGGGATGCGACAAGACGTTGCCCGGCATCCTGATGGGCATGGTTCGCGTGAATGTGCCGGGCGTGTTCCTGTTCGGCGGGGCGATGCTGCCCGGCACTGCGCCTGGCCAGCTTCCTGGTGGCACGGATCACGGACTGCGCCGTCAGGCGACGATCCTGACGGCAATCGAAGCGGTCGGCACGGCGCAACGCGGCGACATCACGCGAGCGCAACTCGATGCAATCGAAAAACGTTGTACGCCGACTGCCGGCTCGTGTCCGGGACAGTTCACCGCGAACACCATGGCGATGGTCGCCGAGACACTTGGTCTCGCGCCGCCCGGTTCAGCGATGGTGCCTGCCGTCTACAGCGAACGCATTGCGATTGCTCGACGCGCCGGCGAAACGGTGATGCGCACGCTGATGCATGGCGGCCCGCTGCCGCGCGATCTCGTCACGATGAAGAGCCTGGAAAACGCGTGCGCCGCCGTCGCAGCGACGGGAGGCTCGACCAACGCCGCATTGCATATCCCGGCGATCGCGCACGAGGCGGGTATCCGTTTCACACTCGACGATGTGGAACGCGTGTTTGCCCGCATCCCGTTGATCGGCGATCTGCAACCGGGCGGACGATATCTCGCGCAAGACCTGCACCATGCGGGCGGCGTGCCTGTCGTGCTGAAGGCACTGCTCAAAGGCGGGCATCTGCACGGCGACGTGCTGACCCTTGATGGCCGCACACTCGAAGAGGTGCTCGTCGATGCAGCCGATCCGGACGGCGAAGTGGTGCGCGCTTGCGATACGCCCCTTGGAGAAAACGGCGGACTTGTGATCTTGCGCGGTAATCTCGCGCCCGACGGCGCGTGCCTGAAAGTCGCGGGCCTGAAGTCGCTGCGTTTCGAAGGGACGGCGCGCATTTTCGAATGCGAAGAGGACTGTATGGCCGTAGTCGCCGCGCGCAGCTACAACGAAGGTGACGTGCTCGTGATCCGGAATGAAGGACCGAAGGGCGGTCCGGGCATGCGCGAGATGCTGAGCGTGACGGCTGCGATTTACGGGCAGGGTATGGGCGAAAGGGTCGCGTTGCTCACGGACGGACGCTTCTCTGGCGCCACGCGCGGCATGTGTATCGGATATGTCGGTCCGGAAGCTGCTATGGGTGGACCGATTGCGTTGCTGCGCGATGGCGACCGGATTGTTATCGACGCGATAGCGCGCACGCTCGACGTTCAGGTAGACGAGGACGAACTCGTGCGTCGTCGCGCGGCGTTGGCACCGCGCGCACCACGCCGGCTGGCGGGTGTGCTCGAAAAATACGAGGCGCTAGTGCGACCCGCGAATCTTGGCGCGGTCACGCATTCGGGCGCGCTCGAATGGCCGTACGATGCGCCCACACACGGAGACGAAGCATGAGTGCGCCGGATGGATCGATGCGGGTCGGCTTTTGCGGACTCGGGAAGATGGGCTGGCCGATGGCGCAGCGTCTCGTAGCAGCGGGGTATCGTGTAGCGGTCTGGAATCGTTCACATGACAAGGCGAAGGCGTTCGAAAAGGAAGCTGCGACGGCATTGTGTGTCGCTTGCGAGACACCGCGGGACGTTGCCGCGCGATCCGACATCGTCCTGCTATGTCTCGCCGATGGCAATGCCGTCGAGGATGTCGCATTCGGCACGGATGGGCTTGCCTCAGGGGTACTTCACGCCGCGGGACTGACCGTCGTCGATCATTCGACGCTTTCGGTTTCCCACGCGCGCTCGCTGGCGAATCGCTGGCAGTCGGCGATAACGAACGGTGCGTGGATCGATGCGCCCGTATCGGGCGGGGTTGCAGGCGCAGCGGCTGGGACGCTTGCCATCATGGCTGGCGGCGAAGCGGAACGTATCGCTGCAATCGAAAGCGTGCTTGGCGCATTCGCCGCGCGAGTCACGCGCATGGGGGAGAGCGGTGCAGGCCAGGCAACGAAGCTCGTGAACCAGATCATCGTGATGACCACGATCGCAGCGATCGCAGAGGGCACGCTGCTCGCGCAGCATGGCGGCATCGACACGGCTCGTATTCCCGCTGCGCTTGCGGGAGGCTGGGCGGATTCGGTCCTTTTGCAAACATTGCAGCCGCGTATGGTCGTGCCACCGCAGCAACCCATGGGTTCGATACGCACCATGCTCAAGGATCTCAATGCCATCAACGAGTTTGCGACGGAGTGCGCAATCGTGCTGCCCATAGCGAGTCGTGTCCGCGACTGGTTGACGCGTGCCGTGAATGAAGGCCTCGGAGATGCCGATATCTCGCAGGTCGTGCTGGCTTCGGTGGAATGATTTCTGGTAAGTGCAGGGCAACTAGAGCGTGAGACTGTCAGCCTCCCCAACTCACCGCAGCAGCCCTAACTCGCGCCGACGGCCCCGTTATTGCCCGTCAACTCGATAACAAAATCCAGAAAAGCCCTCGTCTTTGCCGGCATGTGGTGCCGCGACGGGTAGTAGGCGTAAAAGGGATACCGCTCGTCTGTCCATTCGGGAAACAGATTGACCAACCGACCCTCGGCAATCAGATGCTCGGCACCAAGCAGCAGCATCTGTGCAATCCCAGAGCCGGCGAGGCATGCATTCAGGAGCGCGCCGGGATCGTTGACCGTGAGGCGACCTCGGGTGTCGACCAGAATGCGTTTGCGCTTGCGATGGAATTCCCAGCGGAACGGCTTGCCCGTCTCCGGGTTACGAAATTCAAGACATCTGTGGATTCCGCTTTCAAGTTCTTCCGGTTTGGCCGGGCGTCCCCAGCGGGCGATATACGACGGCGCCGCGACCGTCACAATGCCGCTATCGAGCAGTTTTCGCGCGACCAGGGTGGATGCCCTGGGCTCGCCGAATCGCAGCGCGAGGTCGAAGCCGTCCATGACGAGGTCGCCCAGACTGTCTCGCGCAATGAACTCGATTTCGAGTTCGGGGTGCGCGTCCATGAACGCATCGAGCCGTTGTCCGAGAATGGTCCGGTAGAAAACGGGATCGAGATTGACTCTCAGCTTTCCGCGCACAGCCGACGCGCCACCTGCCGCGGCAGCGGCGGCTTCCTCCAGCCCTGCGAGGTGGGGCATGACCTGCTCGTAAAATCGGCGGCCTTCTTCGGTCAGGGAGACGGAGCGTGTCGTCCGGTTGAAGAGCCGGATCTTTAATTTCTTTTCCAGCCTCGCAATCGCCCGGCTGACGCCTGGCGGCGACATTTCTAACACTTCCGAAGCGGCGGCAAACGTCCCTGCATCGACTACCGCAGCGAACACGCTAATGCCGCCGGACAGCTTCTCGCTACTGGATTTCATGGTCGCGTGTAGTACGGGTGGTGGATCGCAAGCGATCGGCTTAACAACAGCACAGCGTCTTCGCACCGGACGGCCATGCCGCATGCAGAATTCAATCATGCCTCATTAGTGACTAAGTGTCACTTATCTAATGTCATCCGTGTCATTTGGTTTTGAGCCGCATTTCCGCAGAATGCACCTCACGGAAACATCATCCATTCGCAGAGGAACAGGAAATGACTGCCGGACTGAATCGTCGTCACCTTCTGAAGAGCGCTTCGAGCCTGCTGGCCGTCGCGACGCTTGGCGGGTTCGCAAGCCGAAATGCACAGGCCGCGCCGCTCCGTTCGACGGGAGACGCGGCGCTGATCCATCACCCCGCCTACACGCCAATCGATCAATGCCTGCAAGGGGCGGTCGACGACGGCACGGTAGCGGGTGTTGTCGCCATGGGTGCAACGGAACGCGGGCTCGTGTACGAGGGCGCGCGCGGCCGGACGAATGTTCATGGTCGGGAGGCCATCGGCCCTGACACGATCTTCTGGCTCCTGTCGATGACCAAGGCCATTACAGCCACCGCGTGCATGCAACTCGTCGAACAGGGCAGGCTACGACTGGATCAGCCGGCGGGCGAGTTCCTCCCGCAGTTGAAGGCCCCCCGGATTCTCGACGGATTCGACGCTTCAGGGCAGCCGAAGCTGCGCCCCGCGCGTAACGCGATCACGGTGCGGCATCTGCTGACCCATACGTCTGGTTTCACATACAGCATCTGGAGCGACAGGCTTGGCCAGTACGAGAAGGCGACGGGCATGCCGGACATCGGCTACTCGATGAACGGCGCATTCGCGGCGCCGCTCGAATTCGAGCCCGGTGAACGCTGGCAGTACGGCATCGGCATGGACTGGATCGGCAAGCTGGTCGAAGCGGTGACGGACCAGTCGCTGGAGGTCTACTTCCGCGAGCACATCTTCGAACCGCTGGGCATGCGCAACACGGGCTTCCTGATCGGCAGCGCACAGAAACAGCGCGTCGCCGCCATGCACAGGCGTCAGGGAGATGGGTCGCTGGCGGTCGAGCCGTTCGAGATCAACCAGCGACCTGAGTTTTTCATGGGCGGTGGTGGACTGTTCAGTACGCCGCGCGACTACATGGCGTTCCTCCAGATGCTGTTGAACAGCGGCACGTATCGCGGCGAGCGCGTGCTGCGTGCCGACACGGTCGCGATGATGTTCCGTAACCACATCGGTGATCTGCAGGTTACCGAAATGCAGACGGCGCAACCGTCGTGGTCGAACAGCTTCGATCAGTTTCCGGGCGCGGCACACAAGTGGGGATTGTCGTTTGACATCAATACACAGCCCGGACCCCATGGACGCAGTGCGGGCAGCGTGAGCTGGGCCGGGCTGCTGAACACGTACTTCTGGGTGGATCCCGTCAAGCGCGTCGCCGGATCGCTTTTTACGCAGATGCTGCCTTTCTACGATGCCCGCGTGGTGAATCTCTACGGGCAATTCGAACGGGCTTTTTACGACGGTCTGCAGCGCGCTTGAGCGCCTGGCGGCCGCTGCTTCGGCGCGGCATCACTTTATTTACTCATGCAAGGAGAATGAACAATGTTTGCGATTACAGGAATCACGGGCAAGGTAGGCGGCGCAGTGGCCCGCCAGCTTCTCGCGGCAGGTCAACCGGTGCGTGCCGTTGTGCGCGACATCACACGAGCAGGCCTCTGGGCAGAGCGCGGCTGCGAACTCGCGACGGCTCGCATGGAAGACGCTGCGTCGCTCACCGCCGCGTTCGAAGGCGCAACGGGTGTTTTCGTCCTGCCTCCTTCCGAGTTCGATCCGGAGCCTGGATTTCCCGAGGCGCGGGCTGTGATCGACGCCGTGTCGACGGCGCTTGTGAAGGCAAGGCCCGAAAAAGTGGTTTGCCTGTCGACGATCGGTGCCCAGGCGCAGGAAAGCAATCTGCTCACGCAGCGCACGTTGATGGAGCAGGCGTTGCGCGAGATGCCAATGCCCGTGACATTCCTGCGGCCGGGCTGGTTCATGGAGAACGCGGCATGGGACGTCGCGTCCGCGCGTGACGACGGTGTTATCGCGAGTTACCTGCAGCCGCTCGACAAGCCCGTACCGATGGTCGCTACAGCAGACGTCGGGCGAGTTGCGGCCGAGCTTCTTCAGCAGACGTGGAGCGGCGTACGCATTGTCGAGCTCGAAGGCCCGCGCCGTGTGTCGCCCAACGATCTCGCGTCGGCTTTCGCTCGCGTGCTCGATCGCCCCGTCCGCGCCGAGGTCGTGAACAGGCAGACTTGGGAAGCGCTGTTCCGCTCACAGGGCATGAAATATCCGCTGCCACGCATGCGCATGCTGGACGGATTCAACGAAGGTTGGATCGATTTCGAAACGCATCTTGATGACATCGCCCGCGGTGATGTCGAACTCGATACGGTTCTGGGCGAGCTTGTGTCACGTACTGTCTGAACGGGACCTGTCGGCCGACGCGGGGCAACTGCGCTTCGCCCGGCCATTGCATCATGTTGCCGCACGCACAAGGAACACGCGATGGAATACAGCACACTAGGTAGAACCGGCCTGCGCGTCTCACGGCTGAGTCTGGGCGCAATGACATTCGGTGCCGGCTCGGGCATCTGGGGCGACATTGCCGGACTGGACAGCGGTCAAGCCATCCGGCTCGTCGCGATGGCCGTGGAGCGCGGCGTCAACCTGATCGATACGGCGGACGCTTATTCGCAGGGCGGCTCCGAAGAAGTCGTGGGGCAGGTGCTAAGCGCGCTGCGCCTCGATGAAAGCCGGATGCTCGTCGCGACCAAGGTCCGGCTACGCACCGGCTCCGGCCATAACGACGTGGGGTTGGGCCGCTCGCATATCATGCGCACGGTGGAGACAAGTCTGAAGAGAATCGGCCGGGATCACATCGACCTGTTCCAACTGCATGATCGCGACGCACTTGTGCCGCTCGATGAAACGCTTCGTGTTCTCGACGACCTGGTCACACAGGGCAAGGTACGCCACATTGGCGCATGCAATTTCAGCGCTGCCGATATTGAGCGAGCGTTCGGCATAACGATCCGCACAGATCGCATACCTCTTGCGAGCAATCAGGTTCACTACTCGCTGACGAGTCGCGACATCGAGCACGAAATCATGCCCGTCGCAACGACAAACAAGCTGGGCCTGCTGGTCTGGAGTCCGCTCGCAGGCGGTTACCTGAGCGGCAAGTACGCTCAGGCGGGCGGTACGGCCGGGCGCCGTACGAAACTCGACTTTCCGCCCGTTGATGCAGTCAGGGCCGAGCCTATCCTCGAGGTATTGCGTGAAGTGGCCAGTGAACTGGCCACTATGCCAGCGCAAGTCGCACTGGCCTGGTTACTCGCGCGCGCGCAGATTACTTCAGTCATCATCGGAGCTCGCACGCCCGAGCAGCTCGCGGCAAATCTCGATGCGCAAAACCTTCTGCTGACCTCTGAACAGCTCATGCGCCTCGATAAGGTCTCTGCGACGCCGGTGCCGTTTCCGCACTGGATGCAACACTTTCATGACCGGGACCGCGTTCTCCGGTGATTAACCAAGGGGCGATGAGATTTTGCCGTGCGCGGCTTCTTGTGCTCGCTACACGCGTGCCCAGTACGGCAGCCTATGATCGAATAGCAGTGGTGGATATAAACGTGGCCTGCGCAGGTTGCATGGCTCACCTGCCACGCGTCCACCGAACAACGCCTCCAGACTTCACGAAGCCTTCCTGAAGCTGGCCTGCTGCGTCATATGCTGGCGACAGCTTCAACAATCATTGTGTTAAGTCCTCGTAAAGCCGGAAAATTCCCACGGTGGCCCGCAACCTGGCGGCTTGTTCGTCGAGCGACGCAGCGGCCGCAGCGGCCTCTTCGACGAGTGCAGCGTTCTGCTGGGTCACTTCGTCCATCTGTGAAACAGCGCGATTCACCTGCTCGATACCTGTGCTCTGCTCGACGGACGCGGCTGCAATCTCTCCCATGATGCCGCTGACACGCTTGATAGATTGCACGATCTCGCCCATGCGTTCTCCTGCGATCGCGACCTGGCTCGAACCATCGGCCACGCGTGACACCGATGAGCCGATGAGTTCCTTGATATCCTTGGCTGCTGACGCGCTGCGTTGCGCCAGCGTGCGCACCTCGCCGGCGACGACGGCGAAACCGCGTCCGTCCTCGCCCGCACGCGCGGCTTCAACGGCCGCGTTCAATGCAAGAATGTTCGTCTGGAACGCGATACCTTCGATTACGCCGATGATCTCGCCGATCTTGCGCGATTGCTCCGCCATCTCGTGCATGGTGCCGATAACTTCATCAACCGCCTGCCCGCCGCGCCTGGTCGCGTCAGACGCGAGGACGGCCAGTTCGCTTGCCTGCCTTGCGTTGTCGGCATTCTGCTTTACGGTGGCCGTCAGTTGCTCCATGCTCGCAGCGGTTTCTTCCAATGATGCCGCCTGCTCTTCGGTGCGTTGCGACAAGTCAGTGTTGCCTTGCGCGATTTCGCCCGAACCTGTTGCAATGGAATCGCTCGAACGCTGAATGTCTCGCACCATATCGCTCAGTTTCAGGCGCATTTCAGCCAACGCATAGAGCAGACTTGAACGATCCGACGGTGCGAGCCTGATTTCCGATGCGAGGTTCCCCGCGGCAATCTGCGCTGCGAACGCCGCAGCATCCGACGGTTCGCCGCCGAGTGCCCGATAGACACCTCGCGTCATAGACCACGCCATCGTCCCAACGGAGACCAGGATGACGAGAGAGATGCCTATCAATGTCTTCGCAAGCTTCCAGTAGGCTGCGTCGATGTCGTCATAGAAAAATCCCGTGCCGATCCACCATCCCCATGCCGGGATGTCGACCACTCCTTGCAGTTTCGCCTCGAGCGGACCATCTTGGGAGCGTTTGATCAGCACATCGACGAGCGCAATGTGGTTACTCGCCAGGCCTTGCTTATATGCTTGGGTATCGGTCAGATTGCCGTCCCTCGTTTTGTTGCCGCCCGTCTTGGTGCCGATCAGGCGCGGGTTTGGATGGACCAGATTGATGCTGTCGGTGTCGGTCACCCAGTAATAGCTTTTGGTATCCGCGTTGAGCTGGCTTAACGCGGTTTTCGCGGCAGCTTGCGCGTCAGCGCGAGTCATCTTGCCGCTCGTCTCCAGCGATTGGTAGTACAGGACCAGATGCTCGGCCTTCGTTAGCAGTGTGCTGATCTGCGCTTTCCGGCTATCGATGAGCGCGTGGTCAAGTTGCGAAAGGGCAATTGCAGCGACACAGATGACGCCCGCCAGCGCGGCGCTGACAAGGGTAAGGAGCTTGGTCGAGACTTTCATTTTATCGGGGCGCACCTGGCGCAGGGGCAGGGAAATTAACTATCTGGTACAGATATCGGAATCTGAGAAGAAAACTTTAACGTTTCGCCGGGAGCGCATGCGTTGGAAGAGTTGCGCCGATGGAATAGGGCGGTCCATGAAATGCGGTTCGTTTGAAGTCTGCTTCGAACCGACAACGTCAAGCGTCCGTCGAGGCGGTATTGCGTCCGCGTTCGAAACGTCTGGATTTCCCTGGACGAAGGCGCGTCTAGCAGCGACATACAGGGGTTTTCACGCGTCGCCGGCCGGCTGGGACGTGCGCACCCGCTTAAGGATTTCCGGACACGTGAATCAGGATGTCGCACGTGGATTTTCCAGCCTGCGCTGACTGCAATAGAAAATCGGCGCGTGCATCATGAGCCATCGATACTCACTCCCGAGCCGACACGTCATGAATGACTTTTCGTCCGAGCGTGAAAACATCGTCGAGCGCGCCAACTCGCACTGTCTGCGACTGTTCGATGCGTGGTGCGACAAGCGCAACATTACCGCGCTTGCGTTTCTGATGCCTTGCTCGCCGATGATCGACACCACGCCCGGCGCGCTGCGGCGTCTGGGCGGGTCGGGCGGCCGGCGCTCACGCTCAGGCTGACGGTGCCAGGCGACGTGCCGGAAACGATAGGGTAAAGACCGGACGTTTGAAACCCAGTGTGGGCGCGGTAGAAGCGGTCTTTGGCATCGAGTGCAGAACAGGACAACCAGAACGGCGGCACTCACGGGGTGATATGGGTCTCGACAGGTTCGACGCATGGTGGAGCGGGCTCCGTTATGTGCGGCGCAGCGTGGTGCTGCGGCTGCTCGGGACGGTGCTCGCCTTCAGCTGCGCGATCACGTTGATTCTGACCGCGGTGCAGCTGTTCCGCGACTACCAGCGCGGCTTCGAGCAAATCCAGAACTCTCTCGTCGATATCGACCGCAGCTATCGCGACAGTCTTGGCGAGGCGCTGTGGCGCCTCGACCAGCGGCAGTTGCAACTCAAGCTCGAAGGCATGCTGCGCCTGCGCGATATCCGCGCCGCCGAAGTGCGCGAGCTGCCGCCCGTGAATTCGTCGATCGTGGTGAGCGTGGGCGAGCGCGAGCGCGAGCGCATCTCCGGCATGCGAGTCGCCCGCGAGTTCCCGATCGTGTACCGCGTGCAGGACAAGGTCGAGCAGATC
>NZ_JAGUUD010000088.1:0-37194 GCF_020177535.1 Paraburkholderia sp. XV
GCCGCCCCGCACAGGGGCGACGCGTGAAGCGAGCTAACAATTCGCGGATGCCAGCAAAAAGATCAAAACACACGAACGGCGACGCCTGAAGTACGCTAACAAATCGCGGATGCCAGCAAAAAGATCAAAACACACGACCGGCGACGAACAAACACCACAACGCGGCGGCGAGCAAAAGCCAAACCAAACCAAACCCACCCCAAGTCACCGAACAGCAAAAAAAAGGCCCATCCCCACAGGAACAGGCCTTCGCGCCAAAGCAAAACCAAACCAAACCGGCTACTTGGACTTCGAATTAATAATCCCTTCCGAGACATTATTCGGCGTCTCAGCGTAATGCTTGAACTCCATCGTATAGGTAGCCCGCCCTTGCGTAAGCGACCGCAACGACGTCGAATACCCAAACATCTCCGAAAGCGGCACTTCGGCACGCACGAGCTTGCCGCCGCCGCCGGCAATATCCTCCATACCCTGCACGATGCCGCGCCGACCGGAAAGATCGCCCATCACATTGCCCATGAAGTCCTCAGGCGTCTCCACTTCAACCGCCATCATCGGTTCAAGCAGCACAGGCTTCGCCTTGCGCATCGCATCCTTGAACGCCATCGAACCAGCCATGCGGAACGCGTTTTCATTCGAGTCGACGTCATGGTACGAACCAAAGGTCAACGTGACCTTCACGTCCACCACGGGATAACCCGCCAGCACGCCTGCCTTGAGCGTTTCCTGAATGCCCTTGTCGACGGCCGGAATGAATTCGCGCGGAATCACGCCGCCCTTGATCGCATCGACGAACTCATAACCCTTGCCCGGATCGGGCTCGAGCGTGATAACGGCATGCCCGTACTGCCCGCGTCCGCCTGACTGCTTCACGAACTTGCCTTCCACACCTTCAACCTTGGTGCGCACCGTCTCCCGATACGCCACCTGCGGCTTGCCCACCGTCGCCTCGACGCCAAACTCGCGCTTCATCCGGTCGACGAGAATTTCCAGGTGCAGTTCGCCCATGCCCGAAATAATCGTCTGCCCAGACTCTTCGTCCGTTTGCACGCGGAACGACGGGTCTTCCTGCGCGAGACGGTTCAGCGCAATGCCCATCTTTTCCTGGTCGACCTTCGTCTTCGGCTCGACAGCCTGCGAGATCACCGGCTCCGGGAAAATCATCCGTTCGAGAATGATGATGTTGTTCGGGTCGCACAGCGTGTCGCCCGTGGTCGCTTCCTTCAGACCGACTGCCGCCGCGATGTCGCCCGCGCGCACTTCCTTGATTTCCTTGCGCTCGTTCGCGTGCATCTGAAGAATGCGGCCGAGGCGCTCCTTCTTTTCCTTCACCGGGTTGTACACGGTGTCGCCCGAATTCACGACGCCCGAATACACGCGGAAGAAAATCAGCTGTCCGACGAACGGGTCCGTCATGATCTTGAACGCCAGCGCGGAGAACGGCTCGTCGTCGCTCGGATGACGCTCCGCTTCCTTGTCGTCTTCCGTGTGGCCGAGAATCGCGGGCACGTCGACAGGCGAGGGCAGATAGTCGATCACGGCATCGAGCATCGCCTGCACGCCCTTGTTCTTGAACGCGCTGCCGCACAGCATCGGCACGATTTCGTTGGCGATCGTGCGTTTGCGCAAGCCCGCCTTGATCTCGTCTTCCGTCAGGCTCTCGTGATCCGTCAGGTACTTTTCGAGCAGTTCTTCGCTCGATTCCGCCGCCGCCTCGACCATCTTTTCGCGCCACTCGTGCGCGAGGTCCTTGAGGTTGTCGGGAACCTCTTCGTACGTGAACTTGATGCCCTGGCTCTCGTCATCCCAGACGATCGCCTTCATCTTCACCAGATCGACGACGCCCTGGAAATGCTCTTCCGCGCCGATGGGAATCTGGATCGGCACCGCGACGCCCTTCAGGCGGTCGCCGATCTGGCGCTGCACGCGGAAGAAGTCGGCGCCGACGCGGTCCATCTTGTTGACGAACGCGATGCGCGGCACCTTGTACTTGTTCGCCTGGCGCCACACCGTTTCGGACTGCGGCTGCACGCCGCCGACCGAGTCGTAGACCATGCACGCGCCGTCGAGCACGCGCATCGAGCGTTCGACTTCGATCGTGAAGTCGACGTGACCCGGCGTGTCGATGATGTTGATCCGGTGCTCCGGATAATTGCCCGCCATGCCTTTCCAGAAGGCTGTCGTGGCCGCCGATGTGATCGTGATGCCGCGCTCCTGCTCCTGTTCCATCCAGTCCATCGTCGCCGCGCCGTCGTGAACCTCGCCGATCTTGTGGGTCACGCCGGTGTAGAAAAGAATGCGTTCGGTGGTGGTGGTCTTGCCGGCATCGATGTGAGCACTGATACCGATGTTCCGGTATCGCTCGATAGGAGTCTTGCGGGGCACGTGAACCTCCATGTGTTGGCGCGCCGGTGGCTGGCGCCGGGCCTTCTGCTGGCATTGTGCTGCGCGGCCCGGACGATCTCGGTGCTGCTGGTGAGACTATAAGAATAGCGTGTCGCCCCGGCTTTTGCAGGAATCCTGCCAGAAGCCGCCGGAGCTGGCGCCCGCCATACGTTGCGGCGCGAAGGATAAAAAACAAGCCGGCGCGCCTTGCGGCTGCGCCGGCTTCCATCCGGTTCGTGCGTGGCGGCGGGTTCGCCTATTGCGGCGCCGGCAGTCCCTGCATCTTCATACCGGGCTTGATGCCCTTCGACGTGAACCACCCCTTGCTCATCTCCAGCGCGTAGACGCCGTTGTTCTTCGGGCAATGGTTGTTGGTGGTCTCCGCCTGCATCTCATCGATGTCGGTGATCGTGCCGTCCGCGCGCATGAATGCGATCGACAGCGGGATCAGCGTGTTTTTCATCCAGAAACAATGCACGGCGTTCTCGCCGAACACGAAGAGCATGCCTTCGTTCGGTGCGAGTTGCGTGCGGTACATCAAACCTTGCTCGCGGTCCGCATCGTTCGCAGCGACTGCGGCGTCGATGACGAACATGCCTGCCGTGAGCCTGGCGCGCGGAAAGTCGCCGGGTTGTTTTGCGCCCTGCGGCATCTGCTGTGCATGCGCATCTTGCGCGGACATGGCCGCGAGCGACACGGCCGACAATGCGGCAACAGGCAATGCAACTGCAATCGCGAAGCGCGCGATCAACGAGCGCAATGAAAATCGCACGACATGGCTCCTTGCTGAATATGATCCGCGCATGTTACGCGAGCGCGTCAAAAACAAAAAGGCAGAGAGCCTTGTGGCCATCTGCCTTTCAACGCCGTAAGAACGGCAAAACTGCTTGATTCTTGACTGCGTTATTGCAACAAACTTATTCCGAAGCTGCCGAAGCTGCTGCCGGAGCTGCTGCCTTCTTGTGCGACTTCTTGTGCGAAACCTTCTTCGTTGCCTTGTGCGACGAAGCTGCTGCTGCCGGAGCTGCCGAAGCTGCTTCCGGTGCCGAAGCTTGTGCGAATGCTGCCGTTGCGAAGAGGCCAGCGACCAGAGCGGCGATCAGTTTGTTCATTTTGCGAATCCTCAGCTTTAGTTAATTAACCCAATGACCCGATCAGGTTGAGTCATGTCGTTAAACGTGCCGTCCACCTTTCGGTTGACATCCGCATCGAAGAAATTTTTCTTTGCGGCTGCGAGCGTTCAGACACCTTCATACACGTCGTTGGAGCGGCTTGTACCAAGGCTCTTGAGGCTGAATGCCGGACAGCTTCATCGGCATCTGCGTCGACTAACGCATGAACGCGCGACGCGGTTGACGAAAATTTTCAGGAATTTTTGCGAATGTGATAACGCGTCGCAGATTGCTGCTTTTCAGCGTTTTTCGCGCGCTTTTTTCAAATGACGCAATCGAATAGAAAACGCATGCCGATACAACGGCTTAGCGGAATATCGAGCGGTTTTTCGCGGACGTATTCACGAGCGTGTGAAACCTTCCCAGGGTGCGCGTGAAGGTAGCTCGATGTTTTCGCCCGGCTGCAATCCAAGCGAAAAAATGTCGAGCGCACCGACGCCGACGCGCACTAGACGCAACGTCGGAAAGCCGATGGCCGCCGTCATGCGGCGCACCTGGCGGTTCTTGCCTTCAGTGATCGACAGTTCGATCCACGTGGTCGGAATGGCCGCGCGATATCGAATGGGGGGCGTGCGAGCCCATAGCGCTTCGCCGGGTTCGACGAATTCCGCGCGGCAGGGGCGCGTCACATAGTCGCCGAGATCGACACCGCGCGCGAGCGCCTTCAGATCGCTGTCTGCCGGCGCGCCTTCCACTTGCGCCCAGTATCGCTTCACCAGCTTGTGCCGCGGCTCCGCGATGCGCGCCTGCAATGCGCCGTCGTCGGTGAGCAGCAGCAGCCCTTCGCTATCGGAGTCGAGTCGCCCTGCGGGATAGATGCCCGGCATCTTGACCCAATCGGCCAGCGACGCGCGCGTTTCGTGCGCGGAAAACTGGCAGATCGTGCCGAAGGGTTTGTTGAGAGCGAGCAGAGTCATGCGTGAACGAGGCGAATGGCGGATGCGTCAACCGCGCGATCGCAGCCAGAGCGTCGATGCGCGCTGCGAGTCTCGACGGCCGCGCCGGGTAGCGAATGGCGAGATCTTAAAGCATAATGCGTTTGAGCAAGTCTTATGTCTTATATAAGACATAAGATGACGCCTGCCTTATCGCGCAATCCCGCCGGCGCGCCGGCATACGTGCACGTCCCGAGGGCGGCCTTGCGCCGACGTGGGCTAGAATAGCCGCCTGGCCGCTTGCTGCATCGGTATCTGGCATCAGCACTCGAATCGGCGCGGCACCGCGTCGCGCGCAAGAGGGGCGCCCCGGTTTCGCATTTCCAACCTGTTCTCACAGTACAGCTATCACTGGAGTCCGATCATGGCGTATCAGCACATCACGGTTCCGGTTGACGGTGACAAGATCACCGTCAACCCGGATTTCTCGCTCAACGTTTCCGATCAGCCGATCATTCCGTACATCGAAGGAGACGGCACGGGCGTCGACATTACGCCCGTGATGATCAAGGTCGTCGATGCAGCCGTCGCCAAGGCCTACGGCGGCAAGAAGAAAATCCACTGGATGGAAATCTTCGCGGGCGAGAAGGCGACCAAAGTGTATGGTCCCGACGTGTGGCTGCCGGAAGAAACGCTGCAGGTGGTGAAGGACTACATCGTGTCGATCAAGGGTCCGCTCACGACGCCCGTCGGCGGCGGCATCCGCTCGTTGAACGTCGCGCTGCGCCAGGAACTGGACCTCTATGTGTGCCTGCGCCCCGTGCAGTACTTCAAAGGCGTGCCGTCGCCGCTGCGCGAGCCGGAGAAGGTCAACATGGTGATCTTCCGCGAGAACTCGGAAGACATCTACGCGGGCATCGAATGGCCGGCGGGCTCGCCCGAGGCGAAGAAGGTCATCCAGTTCCTGCGCGAGGAAATGGGCGTGAAGAAGATCCGCTTCCCGGACTCGTCGGGTATCGGTGTGAAGCCGGTGTCGCGCGAAGGCACCGAGCGTCTGGTACGCAAGGCGATCCAGTATGCGCTCGACAACGATCGCCGCACGGTCACGCTGGTGCACAAGGGCAACATCATGAAGTACACGGAAGGCGCATTCCGTGACTACGGCTATGCGCTCGCGCAAAAGGAGTTCGGTGCGGAACTGATCGACGGCGGCCCGTGGATGAAGGTGAAGAATCCGAAGACGGGCAACGACGTCGTCGTGAAGGATGTGATCGCCGATGCGTTCCTTCAGCAAATTCTGCTGCGTCCCGCCGAATACGACGTGATCGCGACGCTGAACCTGAACGGCGACTACATCTCCGACGCACTGGCCGCGCAGGTCGGCGGCATCGGCATTGCGCCGGGCGCGAACATGTCGGACTCGGTCGCGATGTTCGAAGCCACGCACGGCACGGCGCCGAAGTACGCGGGCAAGGACTATGTGAATCCGGGTTCGGAGATTCTGTCGGCGGAGATGATGCTGCGCCATCTGGGCTGGACGGAGGCGGCGGATGCGATTCTGAAGTCGATGGAAAAGTCGATCCTGTCCAAGCGCGTGACGTATGACTTCGCCCGCCTGATGGAAGGCGCGACCCAGGTGTCGTGCTCGGGCTTCGGTCAGGTGATGATCGAAAACATGTGAGCGCCGCGTAGCGCATTCATCTTCAACGCAACCCCGGCGCGCGCGAGCAAGCCGGGGTTTTGTTTTGAGCTTTCGTCATCCGCGCGGCAACGTGGCTGCGTTATGATCGGTTCACTTCCTTTGCACCTCGCACCCGTTCGCATCGACAGACAGGCATGAAATCGTTGTGGCGTATCTTCATCGTGTTGACGCTCGCCTTGCTCGGCATGCAGGGCGCGTCGGCGTGCGAGCATCATCACGATGCCTCGCCGCCAGTGATGAGCATGCATACGAATGCGGCGCATCGCGCTATGTCGACGAACCCGCGCGACTCGGATTCCTCTTGCCATCGCAGCCATTCGCTGTGCTGCATGAGCGCGTGCGGCGTGCATTGCGGCGCACTGCTGTCGAACGTCGGCATGGCAACGTGGGTCGCGTCATTGGATGTGCCGGGCGCCGGTAGCGACCCCGCGCGCGCAGGCGTCACGCGCGCACCGCCCGTGCGGCCGCCCATCGCGTGACGGTTCCATGCCGGCGCTCATTCACATAGCGCACAAGCATCCGATGCGTGACTGAATCCGTCACGCTCGCTTCCGTCACACGTTCGATGCGTCGCCGCAACCGCATTGCCGCGCCGCATCAGAAGGAATCGATCCATGATCCGCAGGGATTTTCTCGCCCGCACGTTGAGCGTTGCCGTCGCATCGCTTTTCGCGCGCAATGTCTTCGCGCAGCACTCCATGCACGGCATGTCCGGCATGAGCGATATGGACGACATGCCTGGCATGTCGTCGACACATGCCGCCAACTCGCATGCCGCCCACGCAACCCCGAAGCTCGCGCCCGAAACGGCGCTGCCCGCCGGCGCGCCGCTTGCCGCATTGCGCAAGCTCGCGAATGAGAGCAGCGAGCCGGGCGTGTTTCGCGCCACGCTCGTCGCGCAACCCGTGCGCCGTCAGTTGATGCCGGGACATTCGACGTCGCTATGGCTGTACGGCGACGCCGCGCAAGGGCCGATCGTCGGTCCGCTCATCGAGGCGCGCGAAGGCGACACCGTCGAAATCCGCTTCGTCAACCGTCTGCCGCAGCCGTCCACGATCCACTGGCATGGTCTGCCCGTGCCGCCCGATCAGGACGGCAATCCGACCAACCCTGTCGCGCCGGGCGCGTCGCACGTCTATCGATTCACGCTGCCGCCAGGCAGCGCCGGCACTTATTGGTATCACCCGCATCCGCACATGATGTCGGCGGAACAGGTGTTTCGCGGGTTGGCCGGGCCGATCGTCGTGCGTGCCGCGGACGATCCGCTCGCCGCATTTCCCGAGCGGCACCTGTTCTTCTCGGACCTGAAACTGGCAAGCGACGCCTCCATCGCGCCGAACGACATGATGGACTGGATGAACGGCCGCGAAGGGCAGTTCGTGCTGGTGAACGGCGCGCGCCGCCCGCGCATCGAGGTCGCGCAGGACGAGCGCTGGCGTCTGTGGAACGGGTGCAATGCGCGCTATCTGCGATTGTCGCTGGGCGGCGAAGGTGAGCACACCTTCACGCAGGTCGGCACCGATGGCGGTCTGCTCGACCAGCCGCGCGACGGCTTGACGGAACTGCTGCTCGCGCCGGGCGAACGCGCCGAGATCATCGTGCGCGCGGGTGCGGCGTCGTCGGCGGCGATTCTCACCGCTGCCGCATACGACCGTCGCAAGATGACGATGACGGAGGGCAAAAGCCTGCCCGCCGACCCCGCCAGGCCGCTCGCCGACGTGCGCTTCGTGCCGGGCTCCCCCACCGCGGCGCGCGCCGTGCCGCCGACGCTGCGTCCAATCTCGCCGTTGCTATCCGCTGACGCCGCAGCCGACAAAGTTCCGCAAAAATCCGTCGTGTTCACCGAGGCTATGGACATGGCGGCCATGCACCGTCCCGGCGCAGCGATGTCGGCGATGCCGCCCGGCATGCAGTTCATGATCAACGGCGCGATTTTCGACCCGTCGCGCATCGCACTCACCAGCCGGCGCGGAGAAGTCGAAGTCTGGTCGATCGAGAATCGCACCGACATGGATCATCCATTCCATCTGCACGGCACGCAGTTTCAGGTGATCGGGCGGGAGCGGGGCGGCACGAGCACGCGCGAGCCGTTTCTCGCATGGCGGGATACCGTCAACGTGCAGCCCGGCGAGACCGTGCGCATCGCGACGGTACAGCACGACGCCGGCGAGCGGATGTTCCATTGCCACATACTGGAACACGAGGATCTCGGCATGATGGCAACCCTCAAGGTCGTCTGATTCCTGCCGTAGTTATCGATAGAGGCATTGCACACGTCAGAAACGAAAAAACCCGGCATTGAGCCGGGTTTTCAAGGCTGCGGACCGAACGTATCAGGCTGCGGACTGAATGTTCGATGCCTGTTTGCCCTTCGGGCCTTGAACGACCTCGAAGCTAACTTTCTGGCCTTCCTTGAGGGTCTTGAAACCGTTCATCTGGATAGCCGAAAAGTGTGCAAACAGATCCTCACCGCCTTCGTCGGGCGTAATGAATCCGAAACCTTTCGCGTCGTTGAACCACTTGACCGTACCAGTTGCCATACCAACTTCCCCTGTAACTCAAAAGCTGCCACGAGCCCTCGAAAAGCTCAACGACCACGGAGTGCAGTCGTCCCTCCTCACAAGCTCACCAACGGCATTTTTTCGTATAAACGGCTTGTTGAAAAAAGTGCCAGCTTGATTGTTGAGTCTCTTTATTCGAGTGTCAAGAAAATTTTGAGACGCCCATTTCTTCGTTGTAAAGAACCAATTTCCAGGGTTTCTCCCGCTTTTCTTATGTGCGGTGGCGCAAGCGGCGCGTCTTGAAAAGTCGCATAATCGACTCACATGCAGTTCAGTGGGGAAGCAGCAGATGGCAGGGTTGGCGTGTCGTCAGCTTGCTGGCCCGGGTTGTGCGATACTCGATCCGACTGCAGTCATCAAGCTGCAATGCAGAATTACCGGAGGGCCGCCACCGCACGTGGCCCGGCGCAGAGCGCACCCACGAGAGGCTGCTCCACAGGGCCGGAGGGAACCGATGTCCGGCCAGCCGGTCGGGTTTTGACAGGATTGCGGGCCTGTCCGAGTTGTTTAGAATGGGTGTATGGCGATTATCCCGGACAAGCAGGACAACACCGTACTGGAGCGGCAGGATCAAAAGCTGAAACCGCCCGCCATGTTCAAGGTGGTGTTGTTGAATGACGATTTCACGCCGATGGAATTCGTCGTGATGGTCGTGCAGGAATATTTCAATAAAGATCGTGAGACCGCAACGCAGATCATGTTGAAGGTCCATCGCGAAGGCAGGGGAGTTTGTGGGGTCTACACGCGGGACATCGCGTCGACCAAAGTCGAGCAAGTCGTTACCCACGCGCGGCAGGCAGGGCATCCGCTGCAGTGCGTGATGGAGGAAGCATGATTGCCCAGGAACTGGAAGTCAGCCTGCACATGGCGTTCATGGAAGCGCGCCAGGCGCGGCATGAGTTCATTACGGTCGAACATCTTTTGCTGGCGCTGTTGGACAATCCGACGGCGGCCGAAGTGCTGCGCGCATGCGCGGCCAACATCGAAGACCTGCGTCAGAACCTGCGCAACTTCATTCACGACAATACGCCGACCGTTCCGGGCACCGACGACGTCGATACGCAGCCCACGCTGGGTTTCCAGCGTGTGATCCAGCGCGCGATCATGCACGTCCAGTCCACGTCGAACGGCAAGAAGGAAGTGACGGGCGCGAACGTGCTCGTCGCGATCTTCGGCGAGAAGGATTCCCACGCGGTGTATTACCTGCAGCAGCAGGGCGTGACGCGTCTGGACGTCGTCAATTTCATTTCGCATGGGATCGCGAAGACCAACAGCTCCGAAGCTGCGAAGTCGACGGATGCGAACGCGGAATCGGACGAAGCCGCTGCGCAAAAGGAAACGCCGCTTGCGCAGTTCACGCAGAACCTGAACCAGATGGCGAAGGACGGCCGGATCGATCCGCTGATCGGACGCGAGCCGGAAGTCGAGCGCGTCGTTCAGGTGTTGTGCCGCCGCCGCAAGAACAATCCGCTGCTGGTCGGTGAGGCCGGCGTCGGCAAGACGGCGATCGCCGAAGGTCTCGCATGGCGCATCACGCGCGGCGAAGTGCCCGACATTCTGGTGGATGCGCAGGTCTATTCGCTGGATATGGGCGCGCTGCTCGCCGGCACCAAGTATCGCGGCGATTTCGAACAGCGCCTGAAGACGGTCCTGAAGGAACTGAAGGAACGTCCTAACGCGATCCTGTTCATCGACGAAATTCATACGCTGATCGGCGCGGGCGCCGCTTCGGGCGGCACGCTGGACGCGTCGAATCTGCTGAAGCCGGCGCTGTCGTCGGGCACGCTCAAGTGCATCGGCGCGACCACGTTCACGGAATTCCGCGGCATCTTCGAAAAAGACGCAGCATTGTCGCGTCGTTTCCAGAAGATCGACGTGACCGAGCCGACCGTCGAGCAGACGGTGGCGATCCTGCGCGGCCTGAAGTCGCGCTTCGAAGAGCACCATGGCGTGAAGTACTCGTCGGGTGCGCTGTCGGCGGCGGCTGAGTTGTCGGCGCGCTTCATCACGGATCGTCATTTGCCCGACAAGGCGATCGACGTGATCGACGAAGCGGGCGCGGCGCAACGCATCCTGCCGAAGTCGAAGCAGAAGAAGACCATCGGCAAGAGCGAGATCGAGGAAATCATCTCGAAGATCGCGCGCGTGCCGGCGCAAAGCGTGTCGCAGGACGATCGCAGCAAGCTGCAGACGCTCGACCGCGATCTGAAGGCCGTCGTGTTCGGTCAGGACCCCGCTATCGACGCACTGTCGGCTTCGATCAAGATGGCGCGCGCAGGCCTCGGCAAGACGGACAAGCCGATCGGCGCGTTCCTGTTCTCCGGCCCGACGGGCGTCGGCAAGACGGAAGTCGCGCGGCAACTGGCGTTCACGCTGGGCATCGAGCTGATCCGCTTCGACATGTCGGAGTACATGGAGCGTCACGCGGTGAGCCGGCTGATCGGCGCGCCGCCGGGATACGTCGGGTTCGACCAGGGTGGTCTGCTGACGGAAGCCGTGACGAAGAAGCCGCACTGCGTGCTGCTGCTCGACGAAATCGAGAAGGCGCATCCGGATATCTACAACGTGCTGCTGCAGGTGATGGACCACGGCACGCTGACGGATAACAACGGCCGCAAGGCGGACTTCCGCAACGTCATCATCATCATGACGACGAATGCGGGCGCCGAAGCGATGGGCAAGTCGGTGATCGGCTTTACGACGCGCCGCGAGTCGGGCGACGAAATGGCCGACATCAAGCGCATGTTCACGCCGGAATTCCGCAACCGTCTGGATGCGACGATCAGCTTCCGCTCGCTCGATGAAGAAATCATCATGCGCGTGGTCGACAAGTTCCTGATGCAACTGGAAGATCAGCTGCACGAGAAGAAGGTCGACGCGCTCTTCACCGACGCGCTGCGCAAGCATCTCGCGAAGCACGGCTTCGATCCGCTGATGGGCGCGCGTCCGATGCAGCGTCTGATCCAGGACACGATCCGTCGTGCGCTGGCCGACGAACTGCTGTTCGGCAAGCTGATGAGCGGTGGCCGCGTGACGGTCGACGTCGATGCGGACGACAAGGTCCAGTTGACGTTCGACGAGAACTCCACGCCGCCGCGCAATCCGAATCCGGAAGCGGTGGAAGTCGACTAAGCGTCGAATCGTCCGAAGCAAAAAAGAACGGCGTGGGTTTCAAAACCCACGCCGTTTTTGTTTTGATGCTCGCGCAACGGAAACTGAGCGCTGCCTCAGTGTTTGCCGGTGCTGCCGAAGCCGCCCTCACCACGATCGCTCGTCTCGAACTCATCGACGATATTGAACGTCGCCTGCACGACGGGCACGATCACCAGCTGCGCAAGCCGTTCCATCGGATTCAGCGTGAACGTGGTCGTGCCGCGGTTCCACGTCGAGATCATCAACTGGCCCTGGTAGTCCGAGTCGATCAGGCCAACCAGATTGCCGAGCACGATGCCATGCTTATGGCCGAGACCCGAGCGCGGCAGGATCAGCGCCGCGTAGCCGGGATCGGCGACGTGGATCGCGAGGCCGGTCGGCACGAGCGCCGTTTGACCGGGTTCGAGCGTCAGCGGCGCATCGAGGCACGCACGCAGGTCGAGACCCGCGCTGCCCGGCGTGGCGTAGGCGGGAAGTTGTTCGCGCATGCGCGAGTCGAGAATCTTCAGGTCGAGTTTCATGCAGTTCCGTGAGAGGTTGAAGAAGTAGCGGCGCGCATCATGGCGACGGGCCGCTGTGATCGATTCATGACTTGCCGAGTTCAAACGCTTCGGCAAGCAGTTCATACGAGCGCAGCCGCGCGCGATAGCTGCCCGTGACCGAGAGCACGATCAGTTCATCGGCATCGAACTGTTCCTGCAATGCGTGCAGCCGTTGCGTGACTGACTCCGGCGTGCCGATGATGCTGCGCGGTTTTTCCCGGTCGATGATCAGCTGCTCGCGCTCGCCGTATTCCTGCGCGAGACCCTGTGCGATGGAAGGAACCCGCTCGTTCAGCCCATAGGCCATCTGCACGCGGCGCAGATCGACGGCTTTTTCGAGGTCGGCGGCTTGCTGTTCCGTGTCTGCGCAGATCACGAACACGGCGGCTGCGAGGTACGGCTTCTGCTCGTGACCCGGCTTGAAGCGTTCGCGATACGCGTGCGCGACAGCATGCCCGAAATGCGCATTGATGAAATGCGCGAATGAAAAGCGGATGCCCAGTTGCGCGGCCAGCATCCCGCCGAAATCGCTGGAGCCCAGCACCCACAGTTGCGGGCGAGTCTCCACTTGCGGCTGCAGCAGCACGCCGTGCGCGAGATGATCGGACGGCAGCGTGCCGCTCATCAGCGCGACGAGGTCGGCGACCTGCTGCGGGAACAGTTCGCCGCGGTTATAGTCGCCCGCCGCGACCGCCTGCGCGGTGCGCATATCGCCGCCCGGCGCCCGGCCGACGCCCAGATCGACGCGGTTGGGGAACAGCGCTTCGAGCATCAGGAATTGCTCGGCGACCTTGAACGGGCTGTAGTACGGCAGCATGATGCCGCCCGAGCCGATGCGGATACGTTTCGTCACGCTGCCGAGGCGAGCAAGCATCACTTCCGGGCAGGGGTTCGACACGCCGTACAGCCCGTGATGTTCGGCGCACCAGTAGCGCGTGTAGCCGAGGTCGTCGGCGAGTTGCGCGAGTTCGACCGTCGCGGCGATCGCGTCGGCCACGGTATGCCCGTCGATCACGGGTGTCTGGTCGAGGACGGAGAGCAGGGTCATGACAGCACCATGGCGTTAGCTGAAAGATTGCATTCGAGCGCGGCGATCCACTGTGACGAAGCGCGGCAATCCGCGCGACGCACTCAACCGATCACGCTCGCATCCGGCAGGCGCTTCGCGATTTCCGCGATCAGCGCACGCGCGAGCGTCTGCTTGTCCGCGCGTGGCAGCTTCGTCGTGCCGGCGGCTTCGAACAGCACGACTTCGTTGTCGTCGAGCCCGAACGTCTGCGGGCCGAGGTTGCCGATCAGCAGCGGCACGTTCTTGCGTTTGCGCTTCTGTTCGCCGTGCACGTCGAGATCGCCGCTTTCCGCCGCGAAGCCGACGCAGAACGGCGGATGCGGCAGCTTCGCGACGGAAGCCAGAATGTCCGGATTCTCGACGAACGCGAACGACGGAATCGCGTGATCGGCTGTCTTCTTGATCTTGTGCTCGGCGACGTGATCGACGCGCCAGTCGGCGACAGCGGCCACGCCGATGAAGATGTCGTAGTCGGGCACCGCGCGCATCACGGCGTCGTGCATCTGCTGTGCCGTCTGCACGTCCTCGCGATAGACGCCCCACGGCGTGTCCAGACCGACCGGGCCCGCGACGAGGTGCACGTCTGCGCCCGCTTGCTGCGCCGCGCGCGCGAGCGCGAAGCCCATCTTGCCGCTCGAACGGTTCGTGATGCCGCGCACGGGGTCGAGCGGCTCGAAGGTCGGGCCCGCCGTCAGCAGCACGCGGCGGCCGGCCAGCACCTTGGGCGTGAAGAACGACGCGATCGCCTCATAGACGGCTTCCGGTTCGAGCATGCGCCCGTCGCCCACTTCGCCGCACGCCTGCGCGCCCGAGTCCGGGCCGAGCAGTTCGATGCCGTCCGCGCGCAACTGCGCGACGTTGCGCTGCGTCGCGGGGTTCATCCACATCTGGCGGTTCATGGCGGGCACGACGAGCAGCGGACAATCCCGCGCGATGCACAGCGTGGACAACAGGTCGTCGCACAGTCCGTGCGCGAGTTTGGCGAGGAAATCGGTGGAGGCGGGGGCGATTACGATCGCGTCGGCTTCGCGCGACAGATCGATGTGCGGCATGTTGTTCGCGATGCGCGCGTCCCACTGGCTCGTGTAGACCGGGCGGCCGGACAGTGCCTGCATCGTGACGGGAGTGATGAACTGCGTCGCTGCTTCCGTCATCGCGACCTGGACGGTCGCGCCCGCCTTGACCAGCAGACGCGTGAGTTCAGCGATCTTGTAGCAGGCGATCCCGCCTGTCATGCCGAGGACGATGTGTTTTCCGGCGAGTTCTGTGGCCAACTGATGCCTCCGACAAGACGTGATGGCCGGCGCATCGGTGAAGCGCGCCGGCTTCGTACTGCAAGACTGCGTGAGCGGCGTAGGCGGCCATCACTGCGCCGCACACCGTGTGTTGTTATGTCAGCGCGCGCCGCGCACGCGCCGCAGTTCGTCGAACACCAGCAACGCCGCGCCGATCGTGATCGCGCTGTCGGCGAGGTTGAAAGCCGGCCAGTGCCACGTGCCGACATGGAAATCGAGGAAGTCGATCACGTGTCCATACACGAGGCGGTCGATCACGTTGCCGATCGCGCCGCCCATGATCAGCGCGAGCGCCGTGCAGAACAGCTTCTGATTGCCATGCCGCTTGAGCAGATAGCAGATCAGCAGCGCCGCCGCGACGCCGAGCGCGGTGAATGCCCAGCGCTGCCAGCCGCCCGCCATCGCGAGAAAGCTGAAGGCTGCGCCGCGGTTGTAGACGAGCACGAGGTTGAAGAACGGCGTGACGGCATGCGACGAGCCGTACGCGAACACCTTCGCCACCGCGATCTTCGTCAACTGGTCGAACAGGATCACGATCACCGCAACGCCCAGCCACGGCGCGAGCGAGCCGCCCGCGGGTTTCGACAGCGTTCTGGACATTATGCCGCGCTCCTCGTTTCGCCGTTGCCGAACAGATTGCTGATGCAGCGGCCGCAGAGCGTGGGATGCTCGGCGTTCTCGCCAACTTCCTTGCGATAGTGCCAGCAGCGTTCGCACTTCAGATACTTCGACGTGATCACGTCGACGCCTTCTTCCGCTTCGCTGTCGACCTTCACGACCGTCGCGCCCGACGTGATCAGCACGAACTTCAGGTCGGCGCCGAGGCTCGCGAGCGCATCATGACGCGCGCCGCTCGCGCGGATTTCGACCTCCGCCTGCAGCGACGAACCGATCTGATTCGCGACGCGCGCTTCTTCCAGCGCCTTCGTCACGTCGCTGCGCACCGCGCGCAGGAGCGTCCACTTGTCGAGCAGCGTTGCTGCTTCCGGAACTTCCGGATAGGCGTGATACGTTTCAGTGAAGATGGTTTCGCTGTTCGGCTGGAACACCTTCCACGCTTCCTCGGCCGTGAACGACATGAACGGCGCCATCAGGCGCAGCAGGCCGTGCGCGATGTGGTACAGCGCGGTCTGCGCCGAGCGGCGCGCGTTCGAATCGGGCGCCGTCGTGTACAGGCGGTCCTTCAGCACGTCGAGGTAGAAGCCGCCCAGGTCTTCCGAGCAGAACGTCTGCAGTTTCGCGACGACCGGATGGAACTCGTACTTGTCGTAGTTCGACAGGACGTCTGCTTGCAGATTGGCCGTCAACGCGACCGCATAACGGTCGATCTCCAGCCACTCGCTAACCGGGCGCGCGTTCTTCTCGAAATCGAAGTCCGACAGGTTCGCGAGCAGGAAGCGCAGCGTGTTGCGGATGCGTCGATAGCTTTCCGTCACGCGCTTGAGAATTTCTTCGGAGATTGCCAGTTCGCCCGAATAGTCGGTCGATGCAATCCACAGACGGATGATTTCCGCGCCCAGCCGGTTCGCGACCTCATGCGGATCGATACCGTTGCCGAGCGACTTCGACATCTTGCGGCCTTCGCCGTCGACGGTGAAGCCGTGCGTGAGCAGCGCGTTGTACGGCGGGCGGCCGTCGAGCATCGACGCCGTCAGCAGCGACGAGTGGAACCAGCCGCGATGCTGGTCCGATCCTTCGAGGTACAGGTCGGCCGGGAACTGCAGTTCGTCCTTGTGCGAGCCGCGCAGCACGTGCCAGTGCGTCGTGCCCGAGTCGAACCAGACGTCGAGCGTGTCGCGGTTCTTTTCGTACAGGTTCGCGTCGTCGCCGATCAGTTCGCGCGGATCGAGCGTCTGCCATGCCTCGATGCCCGATACTTCGACGCGCTTCGCGACTTCTTCGAGCAGTTCGAGTGTGCGCGGATGCAACTCACCCGTTTCCTTGTGCACGAAAAACGCCATCGGCACACCCCATTGACGCTGACGCGACAACGTCCAGTCGGGACGGTTCGCGATCATCGCGAACAGGCGCTGCTTGCCCCACGACGGATAGAACGCCGTCGCTTCGATGCCTTCGAGCGCCGTTTCGCGCAGCGTCTTGTCGGTGTCGTTCGGCTTGATGTCCATGCCGGCGAACCACTGCGACGTGGCGCGATAGATGATCGGCGTCTTGTGGCGCCAGCAGTGCATATAGCTGTGCAGATACTTTTCGGTGCGCAGCAGCGTGTCTGCTTCGTCGAGTGCTTCGACGATCTTCGGGTTCGCGTCCCAGATCGACAGGCCGCCGAACAGCGCGAGCGATTCGATATAGCGGCCATCGCCCATGACCGGGCTGATGATGTCCGAGTCGGCCATGCCGTGCGCCTTGCACGAAATAAAGTCTTCGACGCCGTATGCGGGCGACGAGTGCACGATGCCCGTGCCCGTTTCCGTCGTCACGTAGTCGCCGAGATACACGGGCGATGTGCGCTTGTACGACGGATGCGCGGACGCGAGCGGATGCGTGAAGCGCAGGTTCGCGAGCTTCGCGCCCGGTGCCGTCGCGATGGTCTTGCCTTCGACGCCATACGACTTCAGGCAGTCTTCGACGCGCTCCTCAGCGAGGATCAGCAGGCCGCGCGGCGTATCGACGAGCGCGTACACGATCTCCGGGTGCACGTTGAGCGCCTGGTTGGCGGGGATCGTCCACGGCGTGGTCGTCCAGATCACGATGCCGCCTTCGTTGCGCGGCAGCGACGCGAGGCCGAACGCCTGCGCCGTCTTCTCGGGCTCGGCGAACGTGAACAGCACGTCGATGGTCGGGTCGGTCTTGTCCTTGTACTCGACTTCCGCTTCCGCCAGCGCCGAGCCGCAGTCGAAGCACCAGTTCACCGGCTTCAGGCCGCGGAACACATAGCCCTTTTCGATGATCTTCGCGAGTGCGCGGATTTCGCCCGCCTCGTTCGCGAAGTTCATCGTCTTGTACGGGTTGTCCCAGTCGCCGAGTACGCCCAGACGGCGGAAGCCGGCCTTCTGCTTCTCGATCTGCTCGGTCGCGTAGGCGCGCGCCTTCTGCATCACTTCCGCGGCGGGCAGCGACTTGCCGAACTGCTTTTCGATCTGGATTTCGATCGGCATGCCGTGGCAGTCCCAGCCGGGCACGTAGACGGCGTCGAAGCCGGCCATGTTGCGCGCCTTGACGATCATGTCCTTCAGGATCTTGTTCACCGCGTGGCCGAGGTGGATGTCGCCGTTCGCATACGGCGGGCCGTCGTGCAGGATGAACTTCTTGCGGCCTTTGGAGGCGGCGCGGATCTGCTCGTAGACCTTGCGCTCCTGCCAGTCCTTGACCCATTGCGGCTCGCGTTTGGGCAGATCGCCGCGCATCGGGAAGGGCGTGTCCAGCAGGTTGACGGGATAGCGGGCCTGCGGTTTCGAATCGGCTTTCTTGTTGCTCATGGTGAGGTAGCGGTGAATACGGTGTTAGGGCGCGGCATGCGCGATGACCTGGATGGCGCCGTGCGGCGCCCTGCGTCGCGCGCGACGCGGGCCGTTGCACATGCTGCGTGCGGCGCCCGTCGATGCGCGGCGGACGGTACGTGGTTCGCGCAAGCGCTGCGCACGTACCGCGACGGTCATCTAATTCGATCGGTGGCCGACGTGGCGAAGCCAGTGGAACGGCTGCCCGGCGCGTCGCCGATTGCCTCGAACCATGCGCGGGCGTTCGTGACGTCACGCGCGATCGCGGCCGTCAGCGTTTCGAGATCGACGAACTTTTCTTCGTCGCGCAGCTTCTTCAGAAACTCGACGCGCACCAGCTTGCCGTACGCGTCGCCATGCCAGTCGAGCAGATGCACTTCGAGCAACACGCGGCCGGAGTCGTCGACAGTGGGGCGCAAGCCGAGGCTCGCGACACCCGGCAGCGGCTGGTCGGCGATGCCATGCACGCGCACGATGAAAATGCCCGACAGCGCGGGACGCTTGTGTGCGATGGGCAGGTTCAGCGTGGGAAAGCCGAGGTCGCGGCCGAGCTTCAGGCCGTGCACGACGTGGCCGCTGATCAGGTAATCGCGGCCGAGCGCGGCGCGCGCCGAATCGAGGTCGCCCGCGATCAGCGACGTGCGCACGCCCGAGCTGGAGATGCGTGCGCCGGACGGATCGGCGACCGTGGCCATCTGCTCGACCTCGAAGCCGTAGTGCTCGCCCGCCGCCTTCAGCGACGCGAAATCGCCCACGCGCTTCGCGCCGTAGCGGAAGTCGTCGCCGATCATCACCCAGCGCGCATGCAGGCCGTTGACGATGATCCGCTCGACGAACGTATCCGGCGACTGGCTGGCGAACGTATGGTTGAAATGCTCGACGACCACGCGGTCGACGCCGTTCATGCGCAGCGCTTCGAGCTTGTCGCGCAGCATCGCGATGCGCGGCGGCGCGCTGGCTGGATTGAAGAACTCGCGCGGATGCGGCTCGAAGGTCATCACGCAGACGGGCAGGCCGCGCGCGTCTGCAGCCTCGCGAACGCGGGCGAGCAGCGCCTGATGCCCGCGGTGGACACCGTCGAAGTTGCCGATGGTCAGTGCGCACGGCGCACGGCTCTCGGCATTGGGAAGACCGCGGAAGACTCTCACGATAGAGGCGAAGGATTTGAGCGGGCCGGATGCCGCAAAACAATCGATTATAAACGCACAGGGCGCCACACGGCGCCGGCGCGCGGATCGGGGCCTGGCCGAATGATAAAATCCGCCAATGAAAAATCTCGTCATTCTGATTTCCGGACGGGGCAGCAACATGGAAGCCATCGTGCGCGCCTGCGCGAGCGAAGGCTGGCCGGCACGTGTTGCCGCCGTGATTGCCAACCGTCCCGATGCCGCCGGGCTCGATTTCGCGGCATCGCAAGGTATTGCCACGAAGGTCGTCGACCACCGCCAGTTTCCCGATCGCGACAGCTTCGATGCCGCGCTCGCGCGCGAGATCGACGGTTTCGCGCCCGATCTCGTCGTGCTCGCCGGGTTCATGCGCGTGCTGACCGACGCGTTCGTCAATCGTTATGCTGGGCGCATGATCAACGTGCATCCGTCGCTGCTGCCGAGCTTTCCGGGCCTCAAGACGCACCAGCAGGCGCTCGACGCCGGCGTGCGGCTGCACGGCGCGTCGGTCCATTTCGTCACGCCGACGCTCGATCACGGGCCGATCGTCCTGCAGTCGGCCGTGCCCGTGCTGGCCGGCGACGACGCCGCGACGCTCGCCGCGCGCGTGCTCGAAACCGAACATGTCATTTATCCGCGCGCAGTGCGCTGGTTCATCGAAGGGCGGATTGCCGTCGACGGCCTGCGCGTCACCGTAACGCCACCTGAGCCTCAATGGCTCTTCCTTGACACAACAAGCCAGAACACCGCCAGGGAGGGCGAATGAAACTGCATGGATTCCTGATTGGACAAACCGAGACGCTGCTCGCCGACGTTCTCAAATTCACCGGCCCCGCCGATGCAGCGACCAGCCGCTTTTTCCGAGCGCATCCGAAGCTCGGTCACGGCGAACGCGGCGTAATCGCGGAAGCGGTATTCGCGGTGCTGCGTCGCCGGATGGAGTTTGCGCACCTGGCGGAAGGCGGCACGGGCAGTCCTACTCGCCGCCTCACGCTGCTCGGATTGATGCAGACGGCGGGCCGCACGGCGTTGAAGCCGTTCATGTCGGACGCGGAAAACGCATGGCTCGAGCACGTGTCGAAGATCGATCCGCAGAGCTTGCCGCTGCGCACCCGCCTGAATCTTCCCGACTGGATCTACCAGGCGCTCAGCAAGCGCTTCGAAGCCGAGGAACTCGCGCACCTGGCCGCCTCGTTGAACTACCCGGCGCCGCTCGATCTCCGCGCGAACCCGATCAAGGCGAGCCGCGACGAAGTGCTGTCCGCGCTGTCGAGGGCGGGCATCGAGGCGGGCGCGACGCCGTTCGCGCCGTTCGGCATCCGCGTGGTCGGCAAGCCGCCGCTCACGAAGCTCGATGCGTTCCAGGACGGCTGGCTCGAAGTGCAGGACGAGGGCAGCCAGTTGCTGTGCTCGCTGGTCGCGCCCAAGCGCGGTGAGATGATCGTCGACTTCTGCGCGGGCGCGGGCGGCAAGACGCTGGCGCTCGGCGCGATGATGCGCTCGACAGGCCGTCTCTATGCATTCGACATCTCCGACCGGCGCCTCGCGAAACTCAAGCCGCGCCTTGCGCGCAGCGGACTGTCGAACGTGAACCCGGTGTTGATAGACAGCGAACACGACGCGAAGATCAAGCGGCTCGCGGGCAAGATCGACCGCGTGCTGGTCGATGCGCCGTGCAGCGGCCTCGGCACGCTGCGCCGCAATCCCGATCTGAAATGGCGCCAGTCGCCGGAATCGATCGCTGAACTGACGCCGAAGCAGTTGTCCATCCTGACGAGCGCGGCGCGTCTCGTGAAGAAGGGCGGCCGCCTCGTCTATGCGACGTGCAGTATCCTCGACGCGGAAAACGAAGGTGTCGTACAGCAGTTTCTCGCCGATCACCCGGATTTCGCGTTGGTGCCTGCGCGCGACGTGCTCGCCGAACAGCGCATCGAACTGGAAATGGGCGATTACCTGTCGCTCTGGCCGCATCGTCATGCGACGGACGGCTTCTTCGCGGCCGTGCTGGAACGCCGCGGCTAAGGGCCGCCACGCGAACGGCCGGGCTTGAGCTGGTCCGGCCGGCGCGCGCCTTGTGAGCGCCGCGCCGGCCGCTAGAAACGCCCGCCGCTGGAAACATCATGCAAAACCATCTCTTCTTCCACATGCTGGGCGACGTCGTGCGCGACTTCGGCCAGCCCGTGATTCTTTGGCAGGTCGGCGTGCTGCTCGGCACGCTCGCGTTTGCGTATCTGCTCGCGCGGCTCATGCGCCGCGCGCTCGATGCAAAGCGGGAAACCCGCTACGGCGCGCTGCGCTTCGGCGCCGAGGCGCTCAACCGCGCGCTCTTTCCGCTGCTGGGCGGCGTGCTCGTGTGGATCGCACGGGCGATCGTCGGGCAGTTCATCCACACTTCGCTGCTGGATCTGGCGCTGGTGCCGTTGTTCGGCATCGGGCTGATCTACATCGTGTTCTATCTCGCGCGGCGCGTGTTCGGCCGCGACGGCAACGCGCATACGTGGCTGTCGCTGGTCGAAAAGGTCGTGTCGCTGATCGTCTGGGTCGGCATGGTGCTGACCGTGATGGGTATCCAGAACGACGTGCTCAAGTGGATGGCGAGCGTGCAGTTCAGGATCGCCAATACGCATGTGACGCTGCTGTCTCTACTGTCCGGGCTGCTGTGGGTCTGCGTGACGATGATCGTCGCGATGTGGCTCGGCGCGGCGCTCGAAGACCGGCTGATGCGCTCGGGCGCGCTCGACGCGAACCTGAAAGTGGTGCTGTCGCGCGTCGGCCGGGCGCTGCTGATACTCGGGGCCGTCCTGATCAGCCTGTCGCTGGTCGGCATCGACATCACGGTGCTCGGCGTATTTGGCGGCGCGCTCGGTGTGGGTCTCGGTTTCGGCCTGCAGAAGATCGCGAGCAACTACGTGTCGGGCTTCATCATCCTGATCGACCGGTCGCTGCGCATCGGCGACACGATCAACGTGAGCGGGCTGCAAGGCATGGTCACGCAGATCCGTACGCGCTATACGGTGGTGCGCGGGCTCGATGGGATCGAAACGCTGGTTCCGAACGAAAAGCTGATCACCGATGTCGTACAGAATCAATCGTCATACCTGACGCGCGGCAACGCCAAGGCGACGCTCCAGATCTCGTATTCGACCGACGTCGAAAAGGCGATGGCGCTGCTCGTCGAGGCCACCCAAAACGTCGACCGCGTGCTGCAGGATCCGGCGCCGACGCCTTATCTGGCGGGCTTCGGGCCGGACGGCATCAATCTCGAACTCGGCTACTGGATTCAGGACGCGGCAACGGGCACGTCCGGCGTGCGCTCGAACGTGAACCGCAACATCTGGCGGCTCTTTTCGGAGAATGGGATCGCGATTCCGTATGCGCAGCGCGAAGTGCGCATCGTCGCAGGCTCCAGCGACATCGTGTCGCAGGCGGCAACAATGACCGGGCGCGCCGCGAACGATTCTGGCGGGGCCGCCTGATAAGGGGGCCCCGCGGGCAACTTCACGCGAATCCTGCCCCGTTATCAGCGGCAAGCGGTTGATGCAGCACAACAATTTCCTTTTTTGTTACAGACACTTGGAACCGTTCGCGTAGAATATCGTCCTAAATAACTGGTTGCTTTCACTTTCTTGACATCCGCCGTTGTATCCTTCTGCGAATGTCTTCCGTTCCTAGGTAAATGGCCTTGTTGAATTCCTTGCTTGATTTCCTTGCCCATGGCGCACTGCGTTTCTCGTGGTGGCAAATCGTGTTGTGGACGCTCGCCGTCACGCACGTGACGATTATCGGCGTCACTGTCTATCTGCACCGCTGCCAGGCGCACCGCGCGCTGGATCTGCATCCCGTTGCGGCCCACTTCTTCCGCTTCTGGCTGTGGATGACCACGGGCATGCTCACGGGTCAGTGGGCTGCGATTCACCGCAAGCACCACGCGAAATGCGAGACCGAAGAAGATCCGCACAGCCCGCAGACGCGCGGCATCTGGAAGGTGCTGCTCGAAGGCGCCGAGCTGTATCGCACGGAAGCGAAGAACGAAGAAACGATGCGCAAGTTCAGCCACGGCACGCCGAACGACTGGATCGAGCGCAACGTCTACACGAAGTACCCGATCCTCGGCGTGAGCATCATGATGGTCATCGACGTCGCGCTGTTCGGCATCGTCGGTCTGAGCGTGTGGGCTGTGCAGATGATCTGGATTCCCTTCTGGGCGGCGGGCGTCGTCAACGGTCTCGGACACTTCTGGGGTTATCGCAACTTCAATTCGTCGGATGCGAGCACGAACCTGATTCCGTGGGGCATCATCATCGGCGGCGAAGAGCTGCACAACAATCACCACACGTACGCGACGTCCGCGAAGCTGTCGAACAAGTGGTACGAGTTCGATATCGGCTGGATGTATATCCGTATCATGTCGGCGTTCCGTCTTGCCAAGGTGAAGAAGATCGCACCGACGCCGCGTCTGACCTCGGGCAAGCTCGTGCTCGATCAGGACACGCTGCAAGCCGTGCTCGCGAACCGCTATGAAGTAATGGCGACTTACGCGAAGGCGATCAAGCGCGCTTACCGTCAGGAACTCGCGCATCTGAAGGAAGTGGGCGCGCGCGAAAAGTATCAATTGATGCGCGGCGCGCGTGGCTGGTTCCACAAGGAAGAGGCGGGCCTGGACGAACCGCAGCGTCGCCAGTTGCCGCAGATTTTCGCGAACAGCCAGAAATTGCGCACGTACATCGAACTGCGCAATGAACTGGCCGCCATGTGGGAGCGTTCGAACGCATCGCGCGAACAACTGCTGGTGCAATTGCAAGATTGGTGTCACCGCGCGGAACAAAGCGGCATCAAGGCCCTGCAGGAATTTGCGATGCGCCTGCGGCGCTACGCCTGATACGCGACGAAATCCATTAAACTTTCGTTACGTCACAAAACCCCGCGTTGGCGGGGTTTTTCTTTTTGAGCCGCCGAAATGGCTGTCGGCGGCGGAGTCAGAAGGGCAGAGGAGATCATGAATCAGGCGATCAGGAGCGTCGAGTATGACCGTCCGCAAGGCGCGGCCTGCGGTGTGGGGCAGGCTTGGGCAAAGGTGCCCGACGCGCCGTCGACGCAGGAACGGCTCGCGCTGAAGGAGCGTATTCGCGGCTTGCTCAAGCGTGAAAAGGCAGTGCTCGTCGCGCACTATTACGTCGACCCGGAACTGCAGGAGCTTGCGGATGAAACGGGCGGTTGCGTGGCCGATTCGCTTGAAATGGCGCGCTTCGGACGCGATCACGACGCGCAGACGCTGGTCGTTGCCGGCGTGCGATTCATGGGCGAAACCGCGAAGATTCTGAGCCCGAGCAAGCGCATTCTGATGCCCGATCTGGACGCGACCTGTTCGCTCGACCTGGGCTGTCCTGTCGACGAATTTTCCGCTTTCTGCGACGCGCATCCGGACCGCACGGTCGTCGTCTACGCGAATACGAGTGCAGCGGTGAAGGCGCGAGCCGACTGGATGGTGACGTCGTCAATCGGGCTGGAAATCGTTGCGGATCTTCACGCTCGCGGCGAAAAGATCATCTGGGCGCCGGACCGGCACCTCGGCAGCTATATCCAGAAGAAGACGGGCGCCGACATGCTGTTGTGGCAAGGCTCGTGTCTGGTCCATGACGAATTCAAGGGCGTCGAACTCGATCTGCTGCGCGCCGAATATCCGGACGCGAAGGTGCTCGTGCATCCCGAGTCGCCGGAAAGCGTGGTCGCGCAGGCCGATGTGGTCGGCTCGACGACGCAACTGATCGACGCGGCGAAGAACAGCAACGCGACGCACTTCATTGTCGCGACGGACCTCGGCATCCTGCACAAGATGCAGCTCGCGGCGCCAGGCAAGACCTTCATCGAAGCGCCTACGGCGGGCAACAGCGCGACATGCAAGAGCTGCGCGCATTGTCCGTGGATGGCGATGAACGGCTTGCGCAATCTCGCGGATGTGCTGGAGCGCGGCCACAATGAAATCTTCGTCGACCCGTCGCTCGGCGCGCGCGCGCGTCTGCCGATCGACCGGATGCTCGATTTCGCTGCGCGTCACAAGAAGCGCGTGCAGGCAAGCGGCGATCTTGCGCGCGATACGGCGCTGTTCTCGAACGTTGGAGCCGCTTGATGGGCGCGAACGACCAACTGGAGTTGAAGGACGCTGTCTCGCCGCTCTTCGCGGAAATCGAGGCGCAGTACGGTGAAGCGTTTGCTGCCGCGATCGCGCGCAACGTCAGCGATGCGCTTGCGGAAGACGTCGGCAGCGGTGACCTGACGGGTTTGCTCGTGCCCGCCGACGAAATGCGCGACGCGCGCATCATCGTGCGCGAGGAGGCCGTGCTGTGCGGTGTGCCGTGGTTCAACGAAGTGATGCGCCGCGTCGATAAGCGCATAGAAGTGCAATGGCGTTATCGCGAGGGCGACAGCATGGCCGCGGATTCCGTGGTGTGCACGCTGCGCGGCCCGGCGCGCGCGCTGCTGACGGCTGAACGCAACGGCCTCAATTTCCTGCAGATGCTGTCCGGCGTGGCGAGCGCGACGCGCAAGTTCGCCGATGCGATCGCGCATACCCGCGCGCGCGTGCTCGATACGCGCAAGACGCTGCCCGGACTGCGTCTGGCGCAGAAGTACGCGGTGCGCGTGGGCGGCGGCGCGAACCAGCGTCTCGCGCTCTACGACGGCATCCTGATCAAGGAGAATCACATCGCGGCGGCGGGCGGCGTCGGCGCGGCGATGCAGGCGGCGCTCGCGCTGAACGCGGGTGTGTCGATCCAGATCGAAGTCGAAACGCTTGATCAGCTGGAATCGGCGCTCGCGCATGGCGCACAGTCGATTCTGCTCGACAACTTCTCGTTCGACATGATGCGCGACGCCGTGCGCATCACGGCAGGGCGCGCGGTGCTCGAAGTGTCGGGTGGCGTGAACTTCGACACGATCCGGCAGATTGCCGAGACGGGCGTCGATCGCGTGTCAGTCGGTTCGTTGACCAAGGACGTGCGGGCGACGGATTTTTCGATGCGCATCGTTTGATACGCCGCGGCTGAACGATTCAAGCAAAAGGCCATCGCCAGTCAGACTGGCGATGGCCTTTTTCGTGCGCGACGTGCGACGGCTACACGTTGCGGTTCGGCACGCGCTCCGGCGAAAGCACGGTTGGCAGCGCTTTGGGCAGTGCGTTCGGCCAGTCGCGGCTGTAGTGCAGCCCGCGGCTTTCGCGACGCGAACGCGCGCTTTCGACGATCAGCGACGCGACGTCGACCAGATTGCGCAGTTCCAGCAGGTCGCGGCTCACCTTGAAGTTCGCGTAGTACTCGTGGATCTCGTCGCGCAGCAAGGTCAGCCGGTGTTTCGCGCGCGCGAGCCGCTTGTCGGTTCGCACGATACCGACGTAATTCCACATCAGGCGGCGCAGTTCGTCCCAGTTGTGCGCGACGACAACTTCTTCGTCTGGGTCGGACACGCGGCTCTCGTCCCAGTCGGGCAGCGGCGCATGCACGGCCGCGCCGAAACCTTCGTCTTCGATCGCCTGCGCGGCCGAGCGACCGATCACGAGGCACTCCAGCAGCGAATTGCTCGCGAGCCGGTTCGCGCCGTGCAGGCCGGTGCACGACGTTTCACCGACGGCGTAAAGCCCCGAAAGATCCGTGCGCCCGGCGAGATCCGTGACGACGCCGCCGCATGTGTAGTGCGCTGCCGGCACCACGGGAATCGGCTCTTTCGTGATGTCGATGCCGAACTCGAGGCAGCGCGCAAGAATGGTCGGGAAGTGTTCGCGCAGGAATTCCGGCGGCTGATGGCTGATGTCGAGATACACACAGTCGATACCGCGCTTCTTGATCTCGAAGTCGATCGCGCGCGCCACGATATCGCGCGGCGCGAGTTCGGCGCGTTCGTCGTGAGCGGGCATAAAGCGCGTGCCGTCGGGCAGCTTAAGAATGCCGCCTTCTCCTCTGACTGCTTCCGAGATCAGGAAGGACTTGGCGTAAGGGTGAAACAGACATGTCGGGTGAAACTGGATGAACTCCATGTTCGACACGCGACAGCCCGCGCGCCAGGCCATTGCGATGCCGTCGCCTGTCGCGGTGTCGGGGTTGGTCGTGTACAGGTACACCTTGCCCGCGCCGCCCGTCGCGAGCACGGTATGCGGCGCCTCGATGGTGACGGTGCGGCCGCTTGCGAGATCGAGCGCGTACAGGCCGTGACAGCGGCGTCCCGGCAGGCCGAGCCGGTCCGACGTGATCAGGTCGATCGCGTAGTGGTCTTCGAGCAGCGTGATGTTCGGATGCTGCCGCACGCGCTCGCTCAGCGTTGCGACGACAGCGTGGCCCGTGGCGTCGGCGGCGTGGATGATGCGCCGATGGCTGTGGCCGCCTTCCCGCGTCAGGTGAAAGCCGAGCTCCGCGGCGTCGTCTTTCGTGAATGGCACGCCCTGGTCGATCAGCCACTGGATCGCCTCGCGGCCGTGCTCGACGATAAAGCGCGTCGCGGCTTCGTCGCACAGGCCGCCGCCGGCGATCAACGTGTCGTCGACGTGATTCTCGACGCTGTCCGCCGAGTCGAGCACGGCAGCGATGCCGCCTTGGGCCCAATCGCTGGCGCCGTCGGTCAGCGAACGCTTGGCGATCACGGCGACGCGCCGCGTCTGCGCGAGATTCAACGCGACACTCAAACCGGCGAGTCCGCTGCCGACAATCGCTACATCGAAATTCATCTCCTCTCTCCGTCGTATTGCGCGGCCGGTGCGGCGAGCGCCGCCACGACCGTTCGATTGGGAAACCGAACAGCATACGCGTTGAGACCGCCGAGGAAAAGCTGACCGAACGGCGTAGACTGTTGTGCGCGCCGGAAGAGGAGGAGATTGTGAACGGGGCAGCCGCAAAGCGGGTAGCCGAAAAACAAAAAGCCCCGCATGATGCGGGGCTTTTTCGACAGGAAGAAGACCAGATTACTTGATCTTCGTTTCCTTGTACGCCACGTGCTTGCGGGCGACGGGATCGAACTTCATGATCTCCATCTTTTCCGGCATGTTGCGCTTGTTCTTCGTGGTCGTGTAGAAGTGACCCGTACCAGCGGTCGATTCCAGCTTGATCTTGTCGCGTGCGCCCTTGGCCATGATTTACTCCTTAGGCTTCGCCACGTGCGCGCAGGTCAGCGAGCACGGTGTCGATACCGTTCTTGTCGATCAGGCGCAGGCCGGCGTTCGAGACGCGCAGGCGCACCCAACGGTTTTCGCTTTCAACCCAGAAACGGCGATTCTGCAGGTTCGGGAGAAAACGACGCTTGGTCTTGTTGTTCGCGTGGGAAACGTTGTTGCCGCTCATCGGCGCTTTCCCAGTTACTTGGCATACGCGTGCCATGAGAGCACTCCTAATACGCTAATTCTGAGTTCGGAACGCCGTGAAGTTTCCCGGGAAAACATAAGAACCAAGCCGTAGCCGACTTAATCTCTCGCTTTCCGGAAAGGCCTTGAGGCTTCGGAACAGGGGTTGGAAAGAGGCAAACCGAAATTCTAGCAGAAAAAGAGCTGAACTATCAAACCTTATTTGCGACGGGCAGGACAGATGCGCAACGCAGCCGTCTGCGTTGCGCAGCGGCTCACGGCCAGCCCGCGCGGGCGAAAGAAAATGTCTCGTTCGCGCCGATCACCAGATGGTCGATCAGTTGCACGTCGATCAGCGCAAGGGTGTCGCGCAGCACGCGCGTGAGCTGGCGGTCGCTGGCGCTCGGCTTGACGGCGCCGGACGGGTGATTGTGCGCGACGATCAGGCTTGCCGCATTGACCGACAGGGTGCGCCGGACGATCTCGCGCGGGTAGACGGCCATCCGCGTGAGCGACCCGCGCGAGTTTTCTTCCGAGCGGATCAGCCGGTGCCGTGTGTCCAGAAAGAGGCAGATGAACACCTCGTAAGGCCGCGAGCCGATCAACAGCCGCAAATAGTCCTCGACGGATTCGGGGGAATCGATCAGTGGACGCTCGCGCATCTTTTCCGCGAGCGCGCGCCGCGCCATCTCCATAATCGCCAACAGTTGCGCGCGCTTGGCCGGGCCCACGCCGCGCACGCCGTCCAGATCTTCTGGCGTCGCGTCGAGCATCGCGCGCAACGAGCCGAAGCGCTCCAGCAGCGAGCACGCGACGTCGAACACGTTGTGGCCGGGAAGCCCGGAGCCCAGCACGAGCGCGACGAGCTCGGTGTCGGAGAGCGCCGCCGGACCTGCCTCGAGCAGCCGCTCGCGCGGCATGTCGCGGGTTGGCCACGGCGGCTGCGGGCGGCGTGTCGGAGGCTTTTCTGCCGCAAAGTGCGGCATGACTATCGTGTCGGTCATGGCAATGTCCTTCGAAATTCGGATGACGCGGCGACAAAGCGCTGCGCAGCAACGTTCCAGCCGGCTCGGGATATGTGGCTTACAATAGATCCTTTGCGCACGGCGCCCCCGGCATGGCACGGGCCCGCCGCCATGCGCGCGACCCGCGCCGCTGCGTTTGTGCGCCGCGCGCCACGACCGAACGAGTACCGCATGAGCATCATCGACATCTCCGAAGTGAAACCCGGTTCGCACGTCACACTTCACTACCGGCTTTCGCTTGCCGATGGCGCCGAGATCGTCAGCACCTTCAACGACAAACCCGCTACGCTGCTGCTCGGCGCGGGCCAGTTGGCGCCGCCGCTGGAAGACATTTTGCTGGGATTGAAGGTGGGCCACCACTCGACCTTTCAGCTAGAGCCGGGTCAGGGTTTCGGCCCGCGCAATCCGGAGCTGATCCAGCGCGTGTCGCTGGCAACGCTGCGCGAAAACGCGATGATCGGCGAGGATTTTTCTCCGGGCGATCTCGTCGAATTCAATGCGCCGGGTGGCGGTCGCTACGCCGGCGTGCTGAAGGAAGTGGGTGAAACCTCGGCTCTCTTCGATTTCAACCATCCGCTCGCCGGCCAGGCGCTGACGTTCGAAGTCAAAATCATCGGGATCCTGTAAACATGAGCATCACGGACACGACACTTGCCGAAGCTGAAATCCTGCTTGCGCAGCCGCGCGGATTCTGCGCCGGCGTCGATCGGGCGATCGAGATCGTCGAACGCGCCATCAAGCTGTACGGTTCGCCGATCTACGTGCGTCACGAAATCGTTCACAACGCGTATGTCGTCGAAGATCTGCGCAAGAAGGGCGCGATCTTCATCGAGCAACTCGAAGAAGTCCCGTCAGGCAGCACGGTGATCTTCAGCGCGCACGGCGTGTCGAAGGCCGTGCGGGCGGAGGCCGATGAACGCGGCCTGCGCGTGTACGACGCGACCTGCCCGCTCGTCACCAAGGTGCACATCGAAGTGGCGAAGATGCGCGCGGAAGGCTTCGACATCGTGATGATCGGCCACAAGGGCCACCCCGAAGTCGAAGGGACAATGGGACAGACGGCCGAGGGCATGTATCTCGTCGAGGATATCGAGGACGTGCAGGCGCTTCAGCTCGCCGACCCTGAGCGCATCGCCTACGTGACGCAGACCACGCTGTCCGTGGATGACGCCGCGCAGATCATTGCCGCGCTGAAGGCGAAGTATCCGAACGTCAAGGAACCGAAGAAGCAGGACATTTGCTACGCGACGCAGAACCGCCAGGACGCCGTCAAGTTCATGGCGCCGCAATGCGATGTGGTGATCGTCGTCGGCAGCCCGAACAGTTCGAACTCCAACCGGCTGCGCGAGCTGGCCGAAAAGCTCGGCGTGCCTGCCTATATGGTTGACTCGCCGGATCAGATCGATCCCGCGTGGGTCGCCGACAAGCGCCGCATCGGCGTGACGGCGGGCGCGTCGGCGCCGGAAGCACTGGCGCAGGCCGTGATCGGCCGTCTGCGCGAACTGGGCGTGCGCAACGTGCGTGCGCTGGAAGGCATCGAGGAAAACATTGCGTTTCCGTTGCCGCGCGGGCTCGGTTTGCCCGCCTGAAGACCTGTCCCCAACTAAAAAAGCGCGCCGCGGGCGCGCTTTTTTATTGCCATTGCACACGGGAACTCCCCTTAAAAACGGTGCCATATCATCGAAAAACAATCAAGGGACGGTGTCGGGGCGAACATTCTTTTTGTTTTCCGGGGCGTAATTTGGACGCTGAACGCCGATCGTGCCCCGTTTTACCGCAGACGATTGCCGTAATCCGCAAACGTACGCACAAATACGGTGCATCTGCCGACTAACATAATATTGAGACGGAAGGATGTGCCGAAGTCCGCAGCATCGGGCTCGCAGCGAAATGTCTGCAACATCTGATGCTGCAAGGCGTCAGCGGTGGTGCAACTGATGCACGAAAAACTGGCGCAACCCGGTTGCGATAATGGGCGGGTAAGGGCCTCACAGCACGGTTGCAATGCAGGAAAACCCTGCGCTTCCAACAATATTGCCCGTCGCAAAATTGGAGTTACAATGCGCGCGTTCTCAGGGCTTGAGCGCCTCGGAACGCCAGATTTAGCAAGGCGCAGGAGACCTATTTAATGCGAGTCAAGTTTGCTTGTGCCGTGTCCATCGCGGCCGCGGTTGCGATGTTGACCGCGTGCAGCAAAAAGAACGAAGGCGAGGCGGACAAGAGTGCATCGGCGGCGGTGGCAGTGTCGGCGGCGAGCGCGAGCGACGTGACTGTCGTGAAGATCGGTCATGCGGCCCCATTGACGGGCGGCATTGCGCATCTGGGTAAGGACAATGAAAACGGGGCGCGTCTCGCCATTGAAGAGATCAACGCGCAGGGATTGACCATCGACGGCCGCAAGATCCAGCTGCAACTCGACGCGCAGGACGATGCGGGCGATCCGAAAACGGGCACGCAGGTCGCGCAGAAGCTGGTGGACGATCGTGTAGTTGCCGTAGTCGGGCACCTGAATTCCGGTGTGTCGATCCCGGCCTCGAAGATATATAGCGACGCGGGCATTGTGCAGATATCGCCATCCTCGACGAATCCGGCCTATACGCAGCAAGGCTTCAAGACGACCTACCGGGTCGTCGCGACCGATGCGCAGCAAGGTCCGGCGCTGGCGAACTACGCGACGAAGTCACTCGGCGCGAAACGGATCGCCGTGGTCGACGACGCGACTGCGTATGGCAAGGGTCTTGCTGACGAATTCGCGAAGACGGCGGAAGCGGGTGGCGCAAAGATCGTTGCGCGCGAGGCGACCAATGACCGGGCCACGGATTTCCGGGCCATCCTCACAAAGATTAAAAGTGCCCAGCCGGACGCCATCATGTTCGGCGGCATGGATGCAACGGGCGGGCCGTTCACAAAACAGGCAGCGGCGCTCGGAATCAGGGCAAAAATCCTTGGCGGCGACGGCGTGTGCACCGACAAGGTGGGGGAACTGGCGGGCAGTGCCGTCCAGAACCTCGTGTGTTCGGAAGCAGGACTTGCGCTTTCGAAGATGGAAAGGGGAGCGGACTTCGAAAAGAAGTACGACGCACGCTTCCACACGCCGGTGCAGATTTACGCGCCGTTCACGTATGACGCTGTATACGTGGTCGTCGACGCAATGAAGCGCGCCAATTCGATCGAGCCGCCCAAGGTGCTCGCTGCGATGCCCTCGACTGACTACACAGGTGTAATCGGTCACATCGCATTCGACGACAAGGGCGACCTGAAAGAAGGCGCGATTACGCTTTACGACTTCAAGGACGGCAAGAAAGCGGTCCTCGACGTCGTGAAGATGTAATGACGGGACGTACAGCCTGACGGCACCGGACCATCCGACGGTGCCGTTTTTGCATCCGCGTCGAGCGCGCGGGCCGCTGCAACCCAGTGGCCACAGACGCTCGACGAAGATAACCCTTACCGGTCTTTTACATCAGTACCCGCAGTGCCGTTGCGATTTACGTGAAGCATCAGGGCCAACCGGCAGATGAAGAGCGTGAATCCAGTCGCACGGGCTAAGGAGCATTAAATGGATATTTTCATCCAGCAGGTTCTCAACGGACTGGTGCTTGGCAGCGTCTACGCCATCATCGCACTGGGCTACACGATGGTGTACGGCATTCTCGGCATCATCAACTTCGCGCACGGCGACGTGCTGATGGTGGGCGCGATGGTCGCGCTCTCGGCCATCGGCGTGTTGCAGAATCATTTCCCTGGTCTCGGCAACGTGCCGACGCTGTGCATTGCGCTGGTCATCGCGGCCGTCGTGTGCGCGGTAGTGGGCTACACGATCGAGCGGGTGGCGTACCGGCCGTTGCGCAAGGCGCCGCGTCTCGCCCCGCTGATCACCGCGATCGGCGTGTCGATCCTGCTGCAGACGCTCGCGATGATGATCTGGTCGCGCAACCCGCTGCCGTTCCCGCAGCTGCTGCCGACCGATCCGCTGAACGTGATCAAGGCCACCGATACGACGCCTGGCGCCGTGATCTCGATGACTGAAATCGTGATCATCGTCGTCGCGTTCCTCGTGATGGCGGGCCTGCTGCTCCTCGTGCACAAGACCAAGCTCGGCCGCGCGATGCGCGCGATCGCCGAGAACCCGGGCGTCGCTTCCCTGATGGGCGTGAACCCGAACTTCGTGATCTCGGCGACCTTCATGATCGGCTCGGCGCTCGCAGCGCTGGCGGGTGTGATGATCGCGTCGGAATACGGCAACGCGCACTTCTACATGGGCTTCATCCCCGGCCTGAAGGCGTTCACGGCAGCGGTGCTGGGCGGTATCGGCAATCTCGGCGGCGCGATGGTCGGCGGCGTGATTCTCGGTCTGATCGAACAGCTGGGCGCCGGCTATATCGGCAACCTCACGGGTGGCGTGTTCGGCAGTAACTACCAGGACGTGTTCGCATTCATCGTGCTGATCATCGTGCTGGTGTTCCGTCCGTCGGGCCTGCTGGGCGAACGTGTCGCGGATCGCGCCTAACGGGCGCAAGGGTAAGGAGCAAACATAATGACCTCAATTCAACCGATCGAGCCGTCCACGACGCTCATCCCTGAACGGAACCTGACGAAGACGCTGACGGTGGGCATCATCACCGCCGTGTTCGTGATCGCAGCGCCCTTTGTCATCGGCACGGCCGGCGGCAACTACTGGGTCCGCGTGCTCGACTTCGCGATGCTGTATGTGATGCTCGCGCTAGGTCTGAACGTGGTGGTCGGCTTTGCCGGCCTGCTGGATTTGGGCTACATCGCGTTCTATGCGGTCGGCGCGTACACGGCGGCGTTGCTGAGCTCGCCGCATCTGTCGTCGCAGTTCGAATGGATCGCGCATCTCGCGCCGGGCGGCCTGCACGTGCCGTTCCTGATTATCGTGCCGTGCGCGATGGCAGTCGCCGCGATCTGCGGGGTGATACTCGGTGCGCCGACGTTGCGTCTGCGCGGCGACTACCTCGCGATCGTGACGTTGGGCTTCGGGGAAATCGTGCGGATCTTCCTGAACAACCTCGACCGTCCGGCGAACATCACGAACGGCCCGAAAGGCATCACGGGCATCGACCCCGTTCACGTCGGCGATTTCAGCCTCTCGCAGACGCACTCGCTGTTCGGCCTGACGATTCCGTCGGTGTACTCGTACTACTACCTGTTCGTGCTGTGCGCGCTGTTCGTGATCTGGGTGTGTACGCGTTTGCAGCACTCGCGTATCGGCCGTGCATGGGCGGCGATCCGCGAAGACGAAATCGCCGCAAAGGCGATGGGCATCAACACGCGTGACGTGAAGCTGCTGGCGTTCGCGATGGGCGCGTCGTTCGGCGGCCTGTCGGGCGCGATGTTCGGCGCGTTCCAGGGCTTCGTGTCGCCGGAATCGTTCACGCTGCCGGAATCGATCGTCGTGCTCGCCTGCGTGGTGCTGGGCGGCATGGGCCATATCCCGGGCGTGATCCTTGGCGCGGTGCTGCTCGCCGTGCTGCCCGAATTCCTGCGTTCGACGATGGGTCCGCTGCAACACCTGATCTTCGGTCATGAAATCGTCGATACGGAAGTGATTCGTCAGCTCGTGTACGCACTCGCGATGGTGCTGATCATGCTGTACCGCTCGGAAGGCCTGTGGCCGTCGCCGAAGCACGAAGACAAGATCGCGAAGATTGCGAAGCGCAGCAACAAGAAGCCGGTGCGCGCTTAACCGACAGGGGAGCAGAAAACATGAGCGACAAGAAAATCCGTCTGTCCGTGAAGGGCGTGAACAAGCGCTTCGGCGGTTTGCAGGCGCTGTCGGATGTCGGCCTCGAGATCGAGGAAGGCACGATTTACGGTCTGATCGGTCCGAACGGCGCCGGCAAGACCACGTTCTTCAACGTGATTACCGGTCTCTACACGCCGGACTCGGGCGAGTTCAAGCTCGACGGCACGCCTTACACGCCGACGGCTGTGTATCAGGTGGCGAAGGCGGGCATCGCGCGTACGTTCCAGAACATCCGTCTGTTCGGCGGGATGACTGCGCTGGAAAACGTGATGGTCGGCCGTCACGTGCGTACGAAGCACGGCCTGCTTGGCGCCGTGTTCCAGACGCCGGCTGAGCGCCAGGAAGAGCGCGAGATCAAGGAACGCGCGCTGGAACTGCTCGAATACGTGGGCGTGCTGCAGTATGCGGACTACACGTCGCGCAACCTGTCGTACGGTCACCAGCGCCGTCTGGAGATCGCGCGCGCACTGGCGACCGATCCGAAGCTGCTCGCACTCGACGAACCGGCCGCCGGCATGAACGCCACGGAGAAGGTCGAACTGACGAAGCTGCTCGACAAGATTCGTGCGGACGGCAAGACGATCCTGCTGATCGAGCACGACGTGAAACTGGTGATGGGCCTGTGCAACCGGATGACAGTGCTCGACTATGGCAAGGTGATCGCTGAAGGTCTGCCGCATGACGTGCAGAAGGACCCGAAGGTGATCGAGGCTTATCTGGGTGCGGGGGTCCACTGATGGCTACGGCAATGTTGAAAATCAAGGGCCTGCAGGTCAACTACGGCGGCATTCAGGCCGTCAAGGGTGTCGACCTGGAGATCGCGCAGGGCGAGCTCGTGACGCTGATCGGCGCGAATGGCGCGGGCAAGACGACGACCATGAAGGCCATTACGGGCCTGAAGCCGTACTCGGCTGGCGATATCGAGTACATGGGGCAGTCGATCAAGGGCGTGCCGCCGCATGAGCTTTTGAAGCGCGGCCTCGCGATGGTGCCGGAAGGGCGCGGGATCTTCGCGCGCATGTCGATTGTCGAGAACATGCAGATGGGTGCTTATCTGCGCAGCGATACCGAAGGCATCAAGAAGGACGTCGAGCGGATGTTCGGGTTCTTTCCTCGCCTGAAGGAACGTGCTACTCAGCTGGCCGGTACGCTCTCCGGCGGTGAACAGCAGATGCTGGCGATGGCGCGTGCTGTTATCTCGAAGCCGAAGCTGTTGCTGCTCGACGAGCCGTCGATGGGTTTGTCTCCGATCATGGTCGAGAAGATCTTCGAAGTGGTGCGCGAGATTTCCAAGGAAGGCATCACGGTCATGCTCGTTGAGCAGAATGCTCGGCTTGCGCTGCAGGCGGCTGACCGTGGTTATGTGATGGATTCAGGTACTGTCACGATGTCTGGCGACGCCAAGCAGATGCTCGATGATCCGAAGGTGCGGGCCGCGTATCTCGGCGAGTAACTTTCGCGGTTGGTTTTTTTGTTTTAGCAGGGAGGGCTGCACGTTCAGGCGTGTGGCCTTTTTTGTTTTGTCGTGGGGTTGGGTTTTGGTTTTGGCTTCGCCTTTGCTTCTTTTGGCGTCCGCGTTATGCCTTCGCGATTCACACGTCGCCGTTCGGTGTTTTCGTCTTTGCGCTGGCATCCGCGTGACGTTATCTAGCTTCAGGCGTCGCCCCTGTGCGGGGCGGCACCTACTTTTCTTTGCCGCCGCAAA
>NZ_JAGUUD010000089.1:0-36951 GCF_020177535.1 Paraburkholderia sp. XV
GAGCGCAACCTTGCCAAGGTTGAGGTCGCGAGTTCGAGACTCGTCTCCCGCTCCACACATAGGGGGAAGCCAAGCTTCCCTTTTTGTTTGATGCTTCGGTAGAAGCATTGAGCGCAGATGGCCCTGATGTCGTGTCTTTCAGGTCATCGCACAAAATCTGCGAGCCGTTGCAACTGCAACAAAGTACGGTTCGGCAGTCCGCTTTCGGCGCGATAGCAAAGCGGTTATGCAGCGGCCTGCAAAGCCGTTTAGACCGGTTCGACTCCGGTTCGCGCCTCCAGAAGCAAAGAAAAGCCCCGAGATTTCGGGGCTTTTCTTTTTTCAGCGTGGAGTTTCGCATGAGGGCAACGTCATGACCGGGCAGCAACCTATGCAGAGCAAAGAGACTTCTCCTTTCGAATGGCGCTGGAAGGTTTTCGACGATCTGACGAACGTCGAGGTCTACGACATGCTGGCCGCTCGCGCAGCCGTCTTCGTGATCGAGCAGAACTGTCTGTATGGCGATGTCGATGGACTCGATATCGACGCGTGGCATCTGTTCGCGTACGGCGGGTATCCGGCCGGCACGCGCGCGAAACTGGCGGGCTATCTGCGCGTGCTGTTGCCTGATGACGAAGACGCCGATATCCGCATCGGCCGCGTGCTGACGACGGCCGGTTTCCGTGGACAAGGCCTCGGCAGCGCGATGCTCGAAACGGTGCTCGGCCATATTCGTGCGCAGTGGCCCGGCACGCCCATACGTCTGCATGCGCAGGCCCATCTGCAGCCGTTCTATGGCGCATTCGGCTTCGCGCCGATTTCAGACGTGCACGAAGAAGACGGCATCCCGCATATCTGGATGCGTTCCGCCTGACGCCTGCTCGTGCTGCGTCTGAATGCGGATCAACGGTTGGCGTGCGCGACGAGCTGCGCGCGGGCAGGCGCGGGCGCCTGCGCATGTCGCTCATCGCGCAGACGCTCCCGCGCCGACAGCCTCATCCAGTGACGCAGCGCGAGCACGGCGCCGATCACGCTCATCATCGAACCTGGAATCCATAGCAACAGCCCGCCGATCTGCTGATCACGCATCGGACTGAGCCATGTGAACGCGCGCCCGCAGATCGAATAGACGGGATAAAGCTCGCGCGGCGAAAAGAAGATGAACGCGCCGAGCACGATCTGCGGCGGAATCGCGGCGACGACCAGCAGCACGCGGCGACCGGGCGACAGCCGCGCGGGCGGCGCAGGCCGTGCATCGAGCACGAGCCACCAGAACATCAAGCCGTCGATCACCATGCTCCAGTTCATCACGCGATACAGCCGCCAGTCGAGCATCGCGACGAAGTGAATCGGCGAGAGCAGCCAGAAATAGATCAGTCCAACGAAAAGAACGACGGCGACGACGGGATGAAACAGAACACCGAGCGTCGCGCGCACGTAGCGCGTTTGCAGCACGGGCCGCACGACGCGTTGCCGCCACGCGAATGGGATTCCCGCGCGTAGCGCCGCGCCGGGATAGGACAGCGCGATGAAGAACGGCCCGAGATGATGCAGCACCAGATGCTGCGCGCGATGCATGAAGAACTCATGCTCGAAGAAATAGTCGAGCCGCGTATGCAGCGCGACATAGAGCGCTGCCAGCCCGAACCAGAACGACAACTGCCGCGCCAGCGACACCTTCGCCTTGCGCACGCCACGCGCGAACAGCAGCGCGGCGAGCAGCATCACGATCACCACGGTCGGCGACGGCTCCCAGGGTTCGAGCCAGTAGAGCAAAGTCATCGCGGGTTCTTCACGCGCCGCTACTTGGTCTGCGAAGGCGACTTGACCGCGAACGGCGCATCGAGCGTTTCGCCGTCGGAAAACTGCAGCTTCAGATGCACCGTATCGCCCGGCGCAATCTTGTGCTTCGCCTCTTCGAGCATCACGTGATAGCCGCCCGGCGCGATCGATGCCTGGCCGTGCGCGGGCACCGTCAGCTTGTCGACCATCACCATCTTTTGCGTCGAACCGTTCGACACCGTCTGATGCAGCATCGCGCTGCCGTAGTCGGCGCTCGACACGTCGACGAGATCGATCGGCTTGTCGCTCGAGTTGGTCAGCGTGACGTACGCGGCGGCGGGCAGATTGTTCGGCAGCCAGCGGACCCATGCGTTCTGCACGGCGATGGCCGGCTTGCTGTCAGCCGCGTGCGCGGCGATGCTGGCCGTGGCGACGCATGCGAAAGCGGCCGCGCAAACCAGCGTGTGAATCCTCGAAAGCGTTTTGATTTGTTGTGTCATGTCGAACCTGTGAGAAATCAGGATTGGTCTTCAATGATACGGCGCACGTCTCGCGCGATGACGTCGGGCGAGTCGCGGTCCGTGGCGAGCAGACGCGCGCGATTGCGGGCGTCGAAGATGTAGACGGCCGAGCTGTGTGTCACCTCGTAATTGCCGTTCGGCTCGCGCTTTTCCATCTGATACGCGACGCGGTAATGCCTTGCCATCTGCTCGATCTGTGCATCCGTGCCCGTCAGACCGAACGCATGCTGCGAATCGAATGCGCCGACGTAGTCGTGCAACGCGCTGGGCGTGTCGCGCGCGGGATCGACGCTGACGAACAGGATGCGCACATTCTGCGCGTCGGGCCCGAGCTTGCCGATGACCTGCATCAGACGCGCCATCGTTTCCGGGCAGACGTCGGGGCAATGCGTATAGCCGAAGTACACGAGCGACACGCGTCCCTTGAGCGTATCCGCCGCGACGGACCGGCCGTCGTCGCCCGTCAGCGTGAAATCGAGGTCGGGCAGATGGCCGCTCACGTCCGTCAGTTGCCACGGTTCGCCGTGATGCGAGCATCCCGCGCTGCCGAGCGCCGCGCACAGCACGACACCCAGCGTAGCGATGCGCATTGGCGCAGGAGCGTGCCGGGCGAGGAAGCGCAAGAGGGACACAGGTGCTTTCGGGAACAAAGGCTGTTTCGACGACTCGATTCAGAACAGGGGCGCACATCAGGATGCAAGCAGCGCGCTGCGACTGGCATGACCCGATCGCGGCTCATGCTATTCCATGTCCACGGCGCGCGCCGTTGCGACTCTATCGCAATTTCAGACGCGTCGTTGTACCGTGGCCCTGTGAGGGAAAAAGCGAGTCAATATGCCGCAGCGCATTGAAAGGCGGCCGTATCCGGATCGTACGGGTTTTGCATCCCGTCCTTTCGGCCGGCAGCCCGGAATGCCCGCCCGCGCGGCACGAAAACTGACTTTCTCGAAAAAACGACCGATGCGCGGTAAGATGCGCACACTTTTCCGGCTGCAAGCGGCTGAGAGGCAACGTACACCGATGCAAGTACTTCCCGCTTTTCTGTCTCCCACGGAGACGGCATTTTTCTTCGATTTCGACGGTACGCTCGTCGATCTGGCACCGACGCCCGACGGCGTGCTGGTCCAACCCGAGGCGATCGCCTTGCTCACCGAACTCCGGCGGCTGACGAACGGCGCAGTGGCGATCGTGTCGGGACGCGGGATCGACAGCATCGACCAGTTTCTCGGCATGCCCGATCTGCCCATCGCCGGCCTGCACGGCGCCGAGCGGCGCGATGCGAACGGCGACACGCAGCGCATCGGCTTCAACGACGACCGGCTACTGCGCATGGAGCAGGTGCTCGCCGAAGTCGTCAACGCCAATCCCGGCATGCTGCTCGAAATCAAGGGCGCGGCGCTCGCGCTGCACTATCGCAACGCACCCGACCGCGAGCCGGTGGCGCGCGAAGCGACGAGCCGGCTGGTCGCCGAATATCCAGCCGCTTACGTGCTGCAGCCAGGCAAGATGGTCTATGAAATCAAGCCGAAGGACGTCGACAAAGGCCGCGCGCTGCGCGCCTTTCTGGACGAGCCGCCGTTCACGGGCCGCACGCCCGTGTTCGCAGGCGACGATCTGACCGACGAGAAGGGCTTCGTGGTCGTCAACGAAAAGGGCGGTCTGTCGATCAAGGTCGGCGGTGGCGATACGATCGCGCGCTCGCGCATCGGCTCGGTGAGCGCGCTGCTCGCGTGGCTGTCGGAAATCGTCGCGGCGGCGCGCAACGCATGATGGCACCCGTTCATCCGCGCCTCGCTCCTGTACAGCACGGAACCCCCGCGTCATGAGCCGACTGATTATCGTATCGAACCGCGTCGCGCCGATTTCGGAAGGCGGCCCCGCGGCGGGCGGCCTCGCCGTCGGCGTCTACGACGCATTGAAGGAAACGGGCGGCATGTGGTTCGGGTGGAGCGGCGACGTGCCCGGCAGCGGCCAGCCGCAGATCAAGCTCGAAGAGCGCGGCCCGGTGACGTTCGCGACCATCGGCCTCGTGCGCCGCGACTACGACCAGTATTACCGCGGCTTTTCGAACGCGACGCTGTGGCCCGCGTTTCATTACCGGCCCGATCTGCTGCAATACGACCGGCACGATTTCGAAGGCTACTGCCGCGTGAACACGTGGCTCGCGCAAAAACTGGTGCCGCTGCTGCGCGACGACGATGTCATCTGGGTCCACGATTACCATCTGATTCCATTTGCACAGGCACTGCGCGCGGCGGGCGTGAAGAACCGCATCGGCTTCTTCCTGCACATTCCGTTTCCGGCGTCGCAGGTACTGCTCGCCGTTCCGCCGCATCGCGCGCTTGTCGAGGCGCTGTGTTCGTTCGATCTGCTCGGTTTCCAGACGAAGCCCGATTTGCGCGCGTTCTGCGATTACATCGTCAACGAGGCAGACGGTTCGATCGAAGCCTCGGCGCAAGGGCCGACAGTCGTGCACGGGTTCGGCCGCACACTGCGCGCCGCGGCCTATCCGATCGGCGTGTATCCCGACGAGATCGCCGAACTGGCGAAAGCAGGCGAGGGCGACAAGCCGGTGCGCACGATCGAAGCGACACTGCATGCGCGCAAGCTGATCATGAGCGTCGACCGGCTCGATTATTCGAAGGGACTGGTCGAGCGATTCCGCGCGTTCGAGCGGCTGCTCGAACATTCGCCTTCGTACCGCGACAAGGTGTCGTTCCTGCAAATCGCGCCGCCGACGCGTTCCGATCTGCACGCGTACCAGGAAATCCGCTTGCAGCTCGAAGGCGAGTCGGGGCGCATCAACGGCCGCTTTGCGGAACTCGACTGGACGCCTATCCGCTATATCCATCGCCAGTATGAGCGGCCCGTGCTCGCGGCGCTGTTTCGCACCGCGCATGTCGGCTACGTGACGCCGCTGCGCGACGGGATGAATCTCGTCGCGAAAGAGTATGTGTCGGCGCAAGATCCGGAAGATCCCGGCGTGCTGGTGCTGTCGCGTTTCGCGGGCGCCGCGCAGGAGTTGACGGGCGCGCTGATCGTCAATCCCGTCGATGTCGACGGCATGGCCGATGCGCTCGGCGCCGCGCTGTCGATGCCGCTTGCCGAACGCAAGGCGCGCTATGACGACATGATGGTGCAACTGCGCGAGAACAACGTGTCCGTATGGCGCGACAACTTCATGCGCGACCTGCAGCAGATGCCGGATGCGCAGCGGGTGGTGCGGGAAGCCGCCGAGGGTTGATCTTTTTTCGCTGTCGTTCCAATAGAAAAAGCCGCTTCATCGAAGCCGCTTTTTTCATGGCGTGTCAGTTCAGAAGCGAGTTCAGAAGCGCCTCACGCGACGTGCTGCTCGTCGAACTTCTTGCCGCCCACATGCAGTGTCGAATGCTTGCCGAACTGCTTCGACAGCAGATCGCGATACAGGCCCGGACGGTTGCGCAACTCTTCGGGGCTGCCGTCGTCGATCACCTTGCCCGCGCTCATGACGATGATGCGGTCGAAGTTGTGCAGCGTCGACAGACGGTGTGCGATGGCGATCACCGTGCGGCCGACCATCAGCCGGTCGAGGGCTTTCTGGATCGCTTCTTCTGACGCGCTGTCGAGCGCGGAGGTGGCTTCGTCGAGCAGCAGGATCGGCGCGTTCTTCAGGATCGCGCGCGCAATCGCGATACGTTGGCGCTGACCACCCGACAGCTTCACGCCGCGGTCGCCCACGATCGTATCGAAGCCTTCCGGCATCGCCTCGATAAAGTCCGTGCAGCGGGCTTCGCGCGCGGCGGCGAGCACTTCTTCGCGCGTCGCCTCGGGCCGGCCGTACGCGATGTTTTCGTACACCGTGCGGTGGAACAGCGAAATGTCCTGCGGCACCAGCGCGATCGAGTGACGCAGGCTGTCCTGCGAGATCGACGAGATATCCTGGCCGTCGATCAGGATGCGCCCGGCCTGCGTTTCATAAAAGCGTTGCAGCAGCGCGAGCACGGTCGACTTGCCCGCGCCCGATTTGCCGATCAGGCCGACGCGCTGGCCGGCCGGAATGTCGAGATCGAAGTGATCGAGAATCGGGCGGCGCTTCGGATACGCAAACGTCACCTTGTCGAAGGTTACGCGGCCGCCTTGCGGGACGAGTTCGACGGCGTCGTTGTGATCAGGCATGCCGTGCGGTTCGAGCAGCGTCTTGACGGCCTCCGCGAGACGCGCGATGTGCTGCGTCACGTCGACGAGTGCGACGGCCAGATCGCGTGTGCCGTGGAGGATCGTGAAGCCGAGCGAGCTGACCAGCACGATGTCGCCCGAGGTCGCCTTGCCCTGATCCCACAGCCACAGCGCCCAGCCGAGCAGCCCCGCCGACAGCAGCGCCGTGATGACCGCGTGCAGCAGTCGCAGTTTCTCCAGATACAGCAGGCTTTGCTGGCGCGCGATCATTTCCGACTTCACGGTCGCGCTGAAGCGCTTCTGCTCGCGGAACGTCATGCCGAACGCGCGCACGAGGCCCATGTTGCCGATCACGTCGACGAGTTCGCCGTCGACAGCGGCCGCCTTGCTCGCGAAGGTGTGATGACGGGCCGAGCCACGGCCCGCCAGCTTGAACAACACGACCGACAAAATCGCCGAGCAGGTCAGCAGGCCGAGCGCCATCAGCGGATTGACGGCGGTGATCATCACGATCGCGCCCACCACCGCGATGCACGGCGGCAGGACATTCCACGCGGTTGTGTTTTCGGCCGTGTAGACGGCGTTCGAGGTCGCCGTAATGCGGCTCGCCAGCGTGCCCGGCTGTTTCTCCGCGTAATAGGTCGGCGAGTGGCCCGTCAGATACTGGAAGAGGTCCTTGCGCAGATCGCCCGTGACGGCCACGAACGTATGCGCGGCGACCCAGCCGCCTACGCGCCACAACAGGTTGTCGGCGGCGATCAGGCCGACCAGGATCGCAAACGCGCCCCACAGCGGCCCCGGATGATGGCGTCCCGCGCCGAGCACGTCGATCAGATGTTTGATCGCGTATTGCGAAGCGAGCGCACAGCCCACGGCCGCGAACACGCTGCCCAGCACGATCAGATGAGCGACCGGATGGCGGCGGATAAAGCGGAAGAGGAATGCAAGCGGCCGGTGCGCATAGCTCGCGAGCTTTGCGTTATGGGCGTTTCGCTGGGCAATGGTGAGATGTTCCAATTGTTCGTTTGGTCTGTCAGTGTCGGTTTGAGACGTCTGAAAACGGGTTCAGGTCGTGCAACGGTCGTGCCTGGGAACGGCCCGTAACACCAGCGTAGGCCTCGCATTGTAAACATGCAAAAGCCATTTCGCATGGCGGGACAGCCAATGGGGGCGCGATTATTTTCGCGACACGTACCGGTAAGGTTTCCCAGCCTTGACCCGCTAGCGGGCAAGGGGTTCACGACAGGGGCGTGAATTTTCGAGATATAATTACAGATTGCATACGAGCCGGCGAGGGGAATCTCATCGAGCTCCAGCCGCCGCAGACGGGTCCTGGATGACTGCAGTCGAACGGCTTTGCGGCACCAGTGCCGATGCAGCGCTCCCACTGTAAAACACCTTGAGAAAACAAGGGTTTGCGAAGTGTTTCGCGTTTGTAACAACGTAAAGACTTTGAAATGTTGGGGCCGGTCCGCCAGGCAGGCATCGATAATGCATGCTCGGTCGAGTCAGGAAATATCTGACAGTTTGTCAACGTCGAATCATGAGCCGCGTTTACGGCTTTGAGCACAGACTTTGACATTGACCAAGCTGGCGTCTTACCAAGCGATCCATCGCAGGAATTTCTCGAAAGAATCAGGCTCGTGTCCGGTGCAGCTTCAGGCTGCATGCGAACCGGGCGCCCTGGCGAGCAAGCGAAGTCGCTTTTTCCAAACTGCAGTCTTTTTGCCTGATTTTTTACGAGGAGTTCTCCCTATGCGAATCGCTCAAATCGCTCCGTTGCACGAGGCGGTGCCTCCCAAGCTTTATGGCGGCACGGAACGCGTCGTGTCGTATCTGACGGAAGCGCTCGTCGAGCTCGGACATGACGTGACGCTTTTTGCCAGTGGCGATTCGCAAACCTCCGCGAAGCTCGAAGCCTTCTGGCCGCAGGCGTTGCGTCTGGACCCGACGATCCGCGACGTGATGGCGCCGCACATGTTGCTGCTCGAAGAGGTCCGCCGCCGCGCGGAAGAGTTCGACGTGCTGCATTTCCACATCGACTACTACCCGTTCTCGCTGTTCGCGCGCCAGCCTGTGCCGTTCCTGACGACCATGCACGGCCGTCTCGATCTGCCCGAACTGCAGCCCGTCTTCAACACGTTCAGCGATGTGCCCGTGGTGTCGATCTCGGACAACCAGCGCCAGCCGCTGCAACAGGCGCACTGGTTGTCGACCGTGTACCACGGCCTGCCGGAAAACGTGCTCACGCCGATCCCCAACGTCGAGCCGGGCTACCTCGCATTCCTCGGCCGCGTTTCGCCGGAGAAGGGCCTCGACCGTGCGATCCGCATCGCCGGCCAGGCAGGCATGAAGCTCAAGGTCGCCGCCAAGATCGACAAGGCCGACCGCGCGTATTACGAAGAAGTCATCAAGCCGCTGATGGCGCTGCCGCACGTCGAGTACATCGGCGAAATCGGCGAGGCCGAAAAGCGTGAGTTCCTCGGCAACGCGCATGCACTGGTGTTCCCGATCGACTGGCCGGAGCCGTTCGGTCTGGTGATGATCGAAGCCATGGCATGCGGCACGCCCGTGATCGCATTCAAGCGCGGCTCGGTGCCCGAAGTGATCGAGAACGGCGTGTCGGGCTTCGTCGTCGAAGACGAAATCAGCGCCGTCGCTGCCCTCAAGCGTCTCGACCAGCTGCCGCGCGCGCAGGTGCGCAAGGCGTTCGAATCGCGCTTCTCGTCGAAGGTGATGGCGCAGAACTACCTGAAGACCTACGAAGACCTGCTGCACGCGAAGCGCCGCACGGTGCTGCGCGAAGTCAACGCAAACTGATCTTCGTCGAAGCTGACCGCGAGCGGGTTGCTTAACGCCTGCGCGGTCCGTTGGATGGGACGACAACGCCCCGCATGTGTCGAACATGCGGGGCGTTGTTGCATTTGCGCCGCACGCCGGGGCGAAACGCGCGGGGAATGTATCGAAAGTGTGTGTCCGTGGTCCTGCAACCGTGAGACGAATCGGTAATATCCCTATAATGGCCGTGCCGCAAATCCGGCGCAGCCGGTCGATATGAGGAGATTGCTTTGGCGAGAACGAAACAGACGCGTGCGAGCGCGGCGCCCGGCGCCGGCACGATGTTCGCGCTTCGCGCCATCGGTCTCGTGATACTGGCGCGCTGGCTCTTCTCGATGGGTGAGATGGACCCGCTGACGGCGCTGCGGGCGATGGCTTCGTCGCCGTGGGCCTGCATCAACCTCGTTTTCCTGTTTCTGCTGATTTTCCTGCCGGGCGCGAAGGCGCGCGCCGAGCGGCCGTTCCATCCGTTGCCGCAATGGTTGCGTCAGGCGCTGCGCCTGTTTGCGTTTCTCGGTTTGCTGTTCGCGGTGTGGTCGGTGGGCGCGTTCGTCTGGGCGGCCGGCTGGCGGCGTGCGTTCAACGCGGTCGCCGCCACCAACGGCTGGCTGCTCGCCGCGCCGACGCTGTACGCCGTGGTCGTGTGGATCTGTCGGCCGCGCGCGCTGTGGCGCACGAATATCGCCGCACGCCGCTTTGCGATCGGCCGCTTTGCGATTTCGATCGATGCCGTCACGCGCACGGCCATCGTCTGGGCCGAAAGCCGCAAGCTCGGCCAGTACGACGCGCGCGAGCTGTCGCTGCGCTGGCATGACGGAACCGGGCGTGCGGCGCCTGTGTCGCGCGTGGCGCAGGCCGTCGATCTGTCAGGTGCCCAGCCGGCGACCGTGCCACCCATTTCGAACGGCCACGCGACGCTCGAGCGCGCGGGTGTCGGCGGCTTGCTGCGCGGTCCGAAAGTCGAGTTGATGTGGGATTCACCCGCTGCCGCCGGACACAACCGGCAGACGGTGTTCAGGACGCCGCTCGCAACGGAAGGCGATCGCGTTGCGGCGCGGGCGCTCGACGCGAGCCTGCGGCAGGCCTGATTTTCACTCCGGGCGCGGCCCTCGCGCCCCGGCACCCTCGGCCCGACATGGGCCTGAAGCGCCAACCGCTTTGCATCGTTCATGGAGGTGTCCATGTTGATCCGCTGGTTGCTGGCCGCTGTTCATCTGCTGGGTTATGCATTTGCGCTCGCCGCGATCATCGGGCGCACGCGCGGGCTGCGTCAGCTATCCGACCAGGCCGGTCTGCAGCGCGTCTTCGTCGCGGACAACGTGTGGGGCGTCACGGCCGTCGTTCTGATCGTCACTGGCTTGATGCGCGTGTTCGGTGGCTTGGAGAAGGGCGCGGACTACTACCTGCATGAGCCGCTCTTTCACGTGAAGATGGCGGCGCTCGTGCTGATCTTCGCTTTTGAGATCGCGCCGATGATGACCTTGATTCGCTGGCGTCTCGCCGTCAGAAACGGCGAGAGTCCGGATCTTTCCCGCGCCCGCCGCTTTGCCCGAACGGGGCACTGGCAGTCCATTCTGCTCGTCGTGATGGTGTTCGCCGCGTCGGGCATGGCGCGCGGGATTGGCGCGTAGTTGTTGCGGCAGGCAACAAAACGGAGCGGAGAAAATGAAAAAGGGCTTAGGTCGTTAAACCTAAGCCCTCGATTCTTCGGTGTTCGTCTTTACCAACACCAGAAATTCTGGTGGGTAGTACTGGGATCGAACCAGTGACCCCTGCCGTGTGAAGGCAGTGCTCTACCGCTGAGCTAACCACCCGAAGAGCTGTGCATTATGTCAGCTCTTTTAGACTTCGACAAGTACTTTTTAAGCGATTTGCGTATCCGCTGTCGCGGCGACATCTTCCACAGCGGGTTGGGTGCGCCACACGCTCGTGCCCTTCACCGATTTGTCGAGACCATCGAGCAATGCTTCGTGTTCGGCCAGTTCGTCTTCCGTCGCCGTCAGCACGATGAGTTCGAGCGTATCGAGCTTCACTCGCTTGGCGCCGTCTGCATGGCCCGCTGCCGCTTCGCCGATCATGTCGATCACGAGGCTTTCCTGGCCGCGCGTCATCGCGAGGTACACCTCGGCGAGCAGTTCCGAGTCGAGCAGCGCGCCGTGCAGCGTGCGATGTGCATTGCTGATGCCGAAGCGATCGCACAGGGCGTCGAGCGAATTGCGCTTGCCCGGGAACATCGACTTTGCGCGCACGAGCGTGTCGATCACCTCGCCGCAATGCTCGGTGAACGGCGGCAAGCCCAGCAGCGAAAACTCGGCGTTGAGAAAGCCGATATCGAAGGGCGCGTTGTGGATGATGAGTTCCGCGCCCGCCACGAAGTCGCGCAGCGCGTCGGCGATCTCCGCGAATTTGGGCTTGTCGCGCAGGAATTCTGTGGTCAGTCCGTGTACGGCCAGCGCGCCCGGATCACTGTCGCGCTCGGGATTGACGTAGAAGTGCAGGTTGTTGCCCGTCAGCCGGCGGTTCACCAGCTCGACGCAGCCAATTTCGATAATCCGGTCGCCGCTCTTCGCATTCAGTCCTGTCGTTTCCGTATCGAGGATGATTTGACGCATGTCGGTGTTGCCTGTTTGTGTTGATGCGTGAAAAGAATGGAGCGTGCCTGTATGCGCTGCTGACAATCAAAGCTGTGCCAGCGAGGCCACGCCTCGATTGGCGAGTTGGTCCGCCCGCTCGTTCTCGGGATGCCCCGCATGCCCCTTGACCCAGCGCCATTCGAGTTCATGTTGCTGCGTGAGCGCGTCGAGCCGCTTCCAGAGATCCGCGTTTTTCACGGGCGCCTTGGCAGCCGTCACCCAGCCTTTCTTTTTCCACCCGTGAATCCATTCGCTGATGCCTTTCTGCACGTACTGCGAGTCCGTGTGGACGATCGCCTTGCATGGGCGCTTCAATGCTTCGAGCGCGGCGATCACAGCCATCAGTTCCATGCGGTTGTTGGTCGTGTTCGCTTCGCCGCCGAACAGTTCTTTTTCCTGCGCGCCGTAGCGCAGCAGCGCACCCCAGCCGCCGGGACCGGGATTGCCCTTGCAGGCGCCGTCGGTGAAGATTTCGATCAGATCAGAACTCATTTTGCCTTGTTGCGGGTGTTGGGCGTGGCGGCGGGCGCGAGGCCGGCGGCCAGCACGGGCTTCTTGACTTTCAGCGGACCGACGAGGCGCATGCCGCGCACGCGCTTGATCGCCGTGACCATGTAGACGGCGCCGAAAATTGGCCACCAGCGGTCGCCGGCGGCTTCCATGAACTCATAGCGCGACAGCCATTTTTCGCCGACGAGGGGCGGACGATAGCAGCCGAAGCGTCCGCGTTCAAGGTCGAAACCGAGCAGCTTGATCCAGTCCTTCAGACGCGTGAACGCGATCAGGTCATGCGCCGCGGGCACGAAGGGCCGCCCCGTGACCTTGCCGACCGATTGCCGCGCGCCCCACAGCGACAATGAATTGAAGCCGAGAATGATCAACTGACCTTCTGGCATCAGCACGCGTTCGGCTTCGCGCAGCAGGCGGTGTGGATCGCGCGTGAACTCCAGCGTGTGCGGCATCACGATCAGATCGACGCTCTGCGCCTCGAACGGCAGATCGAGCAGATCGCACCAGACGGCGCTGCGTCCGGACGGCGCGTGGCGCCCGGGCAGCCCGCCCGCGACGCCGCGCGGAAACGTGTAAGGTGCGCTCGCGCCGCTCTCTGCGTCGAGCACGAGGCCTCGGCAGGGCATGCGGTTCTCGCGGAGCGCGTCGAGTTGCGGCAGGCCCAGCTGCAGCGCGTGATAGCCGAATACGTCGGACACGACGCGGTCGAGCTGCGCCTGCTCCCACTCCAGCACATAGCGTCCGGGCGGGGAGGTGGTCCAGGCAGGCCAGTCTATAATCGAACGGTCAGACATGTTGAAGAATGCGTCGCCTATGAATTCGCTCGAGTACGTACCAGTCCCGGCGTTTGATGACAATTACATCTGGGTCGTGTCGGACGGCCATCACGCCGTCGTCGTCGATCCGGGCGACGCCGCCCCGGTGAAGGCTTATCTGGCAAAACGGGGATGGCGGCTGAGCGCTATTTTACTCACGCACCATCATGCCGACCACGTCGGCGGAGTGGCCGATCTGCTGGATGGCCAGGTTGTGCCCGTCTACGGCCCCGCCGGAGAAGCGATTCCGTACCTGACGGAGCGCCTCAAGCAGGGCGACGAAGTGCACATCGCCGCGCCGGCACTCAGTTTCACGATTCTCGATGTGCCCGGTCACACCCGCGGCCATATCGCGTATTTCCAGGCGGGCGATCCGCGCGGCACGCCGCACGTGTTCTGCGGCGACACGCTGTTCGCGTGCGGTTGCGGCCGGCTGTTCGAGGGCACGCCCGCACAGATGCTGAACTCGCTCGACGCGCTCGCCGGTTTGCCCGGCGAGACGGAAGTGCACTGCGCACACGAATACACGCTGTCGAACATCCGCTTCGCGCTCGCGTGCGAGCCGGACAACGCGAAGCTGCAAGCCTGGCGCGACGAAGCGACGGATCTGCGCGCGCGCCACGTGCCGACGCTGCCCACGACGATCGCTCACGAACGCGCCGTCAATCCGTTCCTGCGGGCGGGCGAGCCGACAGTTCAGGCGACCCTCGCCGAGCAGTTGCATGAATCGGTGCCGGATCGGTTGGCCGCCTTCACGTTGATGCGGGAATGGAAGAACAGGTTCCGCTGACCTGGTAAATCATGGGGATATGCTCATCCGAATCGTAGAAACAAACGCCAAGCCTCAGATTTGGCTACGTTTTTCACATTATTCTGATTGACGGAAAGGGCGGTCTTTCGTACTATCGGCTGCAAATTCCAGCCCTTTTGGAAGCCGAGACGTTCATGAGATTTATCTTTAGCGCGTTGTTGGTCCTGACGCTCGCCGCCTGCGCGAGCCAAGGGCCAGCAACGAACAGCCTTCCCACTGCTTCCGATCCCGCCAGCCAGCAAGCCGTAGCCGACGCCCTTCGCAAGACTGCCACTGCCAAAGAAACGATTAACGTCGACCAGGGTTCCGTCGACCAGTTGACGAGCGCGGACAGCGATCTCTGGGGCCGTATCCGCCGTGGTTTTCAGATGCCCGACCTGCAGACGGACCTCGTCGACATGCAGGTCAACTGGTATGCGCAGCGCCCGGACTACGTCCAGCGCATGACCGAACGGTCGCAAAAGTATCTGTATCACATCGTCGAAGAGCTGGAAGCGCGCCATATGCCGACCGAGCTGGCGCTCCTGCCGTTCATCGAGTCCGCGTATAACCCGCAGGCGCTGTCGGTCGCGAAGGCGGCGGGCATGTGGCAGTTCGTGCCGGGCACGGGCCGCACGTACAACCTCAAGCAGAACATGTGGCAGGACGAGCGACGCGACGTGCTCGCTTCCACCAGTGCCGCGCTCGACTATCTGTCGCGTCTGCACGATATGTTCGGCGACTGGTATCTGGCGCTTGCCGCGTATAACTGGGGCGAGGGCAACGTGCAGCGCGCGATCGCGCGCAACGAGGCGGCCGGTCTGCCGACGGACTATCAGAGCCTGCGCATGCCGATGGAAACGCGCAACTACGTGCCGAAACTGCAGGCGGTCAAGAACATCGTGATGAACCCGCAGGTCTACGGGCTCACGCTGCCGTCCATCCCGAATCACCCGTACTTCGTGACAGTGACGACTTCGCACGATATCGACGTCGACACCGCGGCGAAGCTCGCGAACATGACGCCGGACGAATTCCGTTCGTTGAATCCGTCGTTCAAGAAGCCGGTCATTCTGGGCGCGACGCAGCCGCAGATCCTGCTGCCGTTCGACAACGCCAGCGCGTTCGAGCGCAATCTGAAGTCGTACACGGGTTCGCTATCGTCGTGGACGACCTATACGGTCACCGAGCGCTCGCGTCCGGCTGCGATTGCCGAAAAGATCGGCGTCGATCCCGACACGCTGATGGCCGTCAACAAGATTCCGGCCGGCATGCGCCTGAAGCCGGGGTCGACGATCGTCGTGCCGCGCGCCGATGACGACGACGAAGACATCAGTGCAGACGTCGCCGAAAGCGCCGTGCTCGCGATCGAGCCGGACGTGCCCGACACACGCAAGATGCTGATCCGCGTGCGGCGCAAGCAGTCAATGGCGATGATCGCGGATCGTTACGACGTATCGGTTGGTCAGTTGAAGGCGTGGAACCGGACGAAGCGCGACCTCGTCATGCCGGGCCAGGTCGTCGTGCTGCATGTCCCCGTCGGCAAGGCGATGCCGAGCGAGCCGGGTCCGCAGAAGCTGGCGACGGTGCCCGTCGGCGGCGGTGTCGAGAAGGCCAGCGCCCAGGTCGCAGACACGAAATCGGAATCGCGCTACGATAAGAAACGAGGCCGCGGCCACACTGGCGTGGTGAAGGTGTCGGAACCGGTTAGCAAGCCTGCTGCCGCAAAAGGCAAGGTGACGAAGGTTTCGACGGAAGCGGCTGGCAAGGCGTCGAAGGCCGATACTGGTAGCCGCCACAAGGTCTCGGCCAGCGCGAAGAAGGGCAAGTAAACAACAGCGGCCTTCTCGAGGATGACCGAACATGCGCTGCGGGGGCAGCGTATGAAGTGCGCTCCGATCTCTCCTCGTTTTCCTTGACGCCGTCACCTGAGGTGACGGCGTTTTCATTTCCACCGACCTGTGCCTGCGGGAATCCATAAAGGAGCCCGTACGCGATGCGCGGTCTTGCGACACGATGGACATGATTAGGCTATCGTTCACCCTCGGGCCCGCTGGGCCAACTCGCTGACGCCTCATGCTCTCGACGCCGCTTCGTGTTTTTCTCCTGTTCTCCGCCGGCTACTTCGTCTCGTATGTGTTTCGTGGCGTGAATCTCGGTTTCGCGCCGCTGATCACGCACGAGCTCGGCTTGACAGCCGCCGATCTCGGTTTGCTGACCAGCCTGTATTTCCTCGGCTTCGCGGGCGCGCAACTGCCTGCGGGCGTGCTGCTCGATCACTACGGCGCGCGTCGCGTGACGGCAGGGATGCTGCTGTTCGCCGCCGCAGGCATTGGCGTATTCGGCGCCGCGCACGGCGTCGGGACGATGATGGTCGGTCGGCTGCTGATTGGCGTCGGCGTGTCGGTGTGCCTCGGTGGCGCGTTCAAGGCGCTGGCGCAACATTTCCCGGCGGCACGCCTGCCGCTGATCAATGGGCTCGTGATGGCCGTCGGCGGTCTGGGCGGCGTCGTGGTCGGTTCGCCGTTGACGTGGCTGCTGACGCTGGCGAGCTGGCGCACCGTCTGCGTTGGGCTCGTCATTCTCACGATCGTCGTGGCGGCGATGCTCTGGGCGTTCGCGCCCGAAACGAGGGAGACGCACCATCAGGCCAGCCTCGTCAGCCAGTTCAAGGGCACGTGGCATATCCTGCGCAGCGCGGCGTTCTGGAAGATCGCGTCGTTCTCGGTCGTCACGCAAGGCGTGTTCTACGCCATGCAGTCGCTGTGGGTGGGCGCGTGGTTGCGCGACGTAGCGGGCTTGCAGTCGCATGAAGCGGCCGCGTTCGTCTCGGTGCTCGGCTTCGCGATGATGGCCGGCTGTGTCGGCTTCGGCGCGGCGGCGCGCAGCATGGAGCGGCGCGGGCTGTCGCTGTATGCGTTTTGCGGCGTCGGCATGGTGCTTTTCGTTATCACGCAACTGCTGATCATGCTGCGTGCACCGCTGCCGGCAGGATTGCTGTGGGCGGCTTACGGGATTTTCGGCGGCGTCGGCATTCTGAGTTATGCGGTGCTCGCGCGCCATTTCCCGCCGCATCTGATCGGGCGTGCGAATACCACGCTCACGCTGATTATTTTCCTGCTGATCTTCGGTTTCCAGATTGGCGTGGGCGCGGTGCTGTCGCGCTGGACGCCCGTCGACGGACACTATCCGCCCGCCGCGCATCTGACCGCGTGGGGCATTCTGGTTGCGCTGCAACTGGCGAGCGCCATCTGGTACGTGCTGCCGAGCCGCGTGCTGGCCAAAAGTCCGGCGCACGTGCACGCCGAACATCAGCCGTAAGCTGCCGGGCATATCCTGATACGTGGTGAAGGGCCCGGCCAGCGGCTGCGCTGCGCGCTGATGATTCCCGAAGCGTCCGGTAGCAGCCGCTTCGCCGCGCCGTCACCTATCTCGGATTTGAAGAGAAGGGTCGTTTCAGGCTATAATTTCAAGGTTTGAGCTTATCAACCCGCACCCTAGCGCCTACCTCTCCCATACCGTTCATCCGCCGCGTTTCGTTGTAGTCCCGGTTGTTTTTCATGAGTGAATACTCCCGGCTACCGTCGCCAGCGGCCCGCAACAGCCAGTTCGCCTACACAATGGGCCGACTGCGAGCTCCGCGGCGCCTGTGCGACCCTCCACGAACAGCGACAACGCGAGCGAGCCTGCGCGCGCATCGAATGATGCGCCTCGCCGCGGCCCGCACGGTCGGATAGACAGGTCGGCAACAGGGTGCTCCCCAAGGAGTCTCCCGTGTTGCCGTCATTTTCTCCCGCTCTGCTCGCGCTCGCCGACGGCACGGTCTTTCGTGGTTACTCGATCGGCGCGCCCGGTCATACGATCGGTGAAGTCGTCTTCAATACGGCCATCACCGGCTATCAGGAAATCCTGACCGACCCCAGCTACGCGCGCCAGATCGTCACGCTGACGTATCCGCACATCGGCAATGTTGGTGTGAATGCCGAAGACGTCGAAGCCACGAAAGTCCATGCCGCCGGCCTGATCATCCGTGATCTGCCTGTTCTCGCGTCCAACTTCCGCATGGAGCGCACGCTCCCGGATTACCTGAAGGCGGAAGGCGTCGTCGCGATCGCCGGTATCGACACCCGCAAGCTCACGCGCGTGCTGCGCGACAAGGGCGCGCAAAACGGCGCGATTCTCGCAGGCTCGGATGACGAAGCGAAGGCAATTGAACTCGCGCGCTCGTTCCCCGGCCTCGCGGGCATGGACCTCGCGAAAGTCGTGTCGACGCAAAAGCCATACGAATGGAAACAGACGGAATGGCGTCTCGGCAGCGGCTACGGCATGCAGAACACGCCGCGCTACCGCGTCGTCGCGTTCGACTTCGGCGTGAAGTACAACATCCTGCGCATGCTCGCGGAACGCGGCTGCCAGGTCACGGTGCTGCCCGCGCAAGCCACGGCTGCTGACGCGCTCGCGCTGAATCCGGACGGCATCTTCCTGTCGAACGGCCCCGGCGATCCCGAGCCGTGCGATTACGCGATCGCTGCCACGCGCGAATTCATCGAGCGCGGCATTCCGACGTTCGGCATCTGCCTCGGCCATCAGATCATGGGTCTCGCCGTCGGCGCGAAGACGATGAAGATGAAGACGGGCCACCACGGCGCGAATCATCCCGTGAAGGACCTTGGCGACGGTCGCGTCGTGATCACGTCCCAGAACCACGGTTTCGCGGTCGACGCCGACACGCTGCCCGCCAACGCGAAGGTGACGCACGTGTCGCTGTTCGACGGCACGCTGCAAGGCTTCGCGCTGACGGACAAGCCGGCATTCTGCTTCCAGGGTCACCCGGAAGCATCGCCGGGTCCGAACGACGTCGCCTATCTGTTCGACCGCTTCACTGCGTTGATGGACGAGGCGAAGGGCAATAACTCGGCAGCGGCGTAAAGCAGGAACGCAGGAACGCCTGCAAAACGTCGCGCACAGCGACGGGAAAAAAGGCGCGCCCCGCGACGCCGTTCGGCCAAGCCTCCACGGGCCGGTCCGGGCGGCACAACGCCGGTGCGCCAACAGTAAGAACTCAGGAATACATTAGCGAGAGCGTTATGCCCAAGCGGACAGACATCAAGAGCATCCTCATTATCGGCGCGGGTCCGATCATCATCGGCCAGGCGTGCGAGTTCGACTACTCGGGCGCGCAGGCGTGCAAGGCATTGCGTGAGGAAGGCTACAAGGTCATTCTCGTCAACAGCAATCCGGCGACGATCATGACCGACCCGAACACGGCCGACGTCACGTATATCGAGCCGATCACGTGGGAAGTGGTCGAGCGCATCATCGCGAAGGAGCGCCCGGACGCGATCCTGCCGACGATGGGTGGCCAGACCGCGCTGAACTGCGCGCTCGATCTGCATCACCACGGCGTGCTGGAAAAGTACAAGGTCGAACTGATCGGCGCGTCGCCGGAAGCGATCGACAAGGCCGAAGACCGTCAGAAGTTCAAGGACGCGATGACGAAGATCGGCCTGGGCTCGGCGAAGTCGGGCATCGCGCATTCGATGGAAGAAGCGATGGCCGTGCACGCCGAAATCGCTGCCTTCACGGGCGGCAGCGGCTACCCGATCGTGATTCGGCCGTCGTTCACGCTCGGCGGCTCGGGCGGCGGCATCGCGTACAACCGCGAGGAATTCGAAGAGATCTGCAAGCGCGGCCTCGATCTGTCGCCGACGCGCGAACTGCTGATCGAAGAATCGCTGCTCGGCTGGAAAGAGTACGAGATGGAAGTGGTCCGCGATAAAAAGGACAACTGCATCATCGTTTGCTCGATCGAAAACCTCGACCCGATGGGCATTCACACGGGCGACTCGATCACCGTCGCGCCGGCGCAGACGCTCACCGACAAGGAATATCAGATCCTGCGTAATGCATCGCTCGCGGTGCTGCGCGAGATCGGCGTCGATACGGGCGGCTCGAACGTGCAGTTCTCGATCAATCCCGTCGATGGCCGGATGATCGTCATCGAAATGAACCCGCGCGTGTCGCGTTCATCGGCTTTGGCTTCGAAGGCGACGGGCTTCCCGATCGCGAAGGTCGCGGCGAAACTCGCCGTCGGCTATACGCTGGACGAGCTGAAGAACGAAATCACGGGCGGTCAGACGCCGGCGTCGTTCGAACCGACCATCGATTACGTCGTCACCAAGATTCCGCGTTTCGCGTTCGAAAAATTCCGCGAAGCCGATCCGCGTCTGACCACGCAGATGAAGTCGGTCGGCGAAGTGATGGCGATCGGCCGCACGTTCCAGGAATCGTTCCAGAAGGCGCTGCGCGGTCTGGAAGTGGGCGTCGACGGTCTGGACGAAAAGACCACCAGCCGCGACGAAGTGATCCGCGAGATCGGCGAAGCCGGTCCGGACCGCATCTGGTATGTCGGCGACGCGTTCCGCCTCGGCCTGACGCAACAGGAAATCTTCGAGGAAACGGCGATCGACCCGTGGTTCCTCGCGCAGATCGAAGAGATCATCCGCAAGGAAAAGGCGCTCGAAGGCCGCACGCTCGCAAGCCTCACGAAGGAAGAGCTGAAGTATCTGAAGCAGAGCGGCTTCTCGGATCGCCGTCTTGGCAAGCTGCTCGGCGTGACGGGTCCGGACGTCCGCAAGCGCCGTATCGAACTGAACGTGCGCCCCGTGTACAAGCGCGTCGATACCTGCGCGGCCGAGTTCGCGACGAAGACGGCGTACATGTACTCGACGTACGAAGAAGAGTGCGAGGCGAACCCGACGAACAACAAGAAGATCATGGTGCTGGGCGGCGGCCCGAACCGGATCGGCCAGGGCATCGAGTTCGACTACTGCTGCGTGCACGCCGCGCTCGCCATGCGCGAGGACGGCTACGAAACGATCATGGTCAACTGCAACCCTGAAACCGTTTCGACCGACTACGACACGTCTGACCGTCTGTACTTCGAGCCGCTGACGCTCGAAGACGTGCTCGAAATCGTCGACAAGGAAAAGCCGCTCGGCGTGATCGTTCAGTACGGCGGTCAGACGCCGCTGAAGCTCGCATTGGATCTGGAGGCGAACGGCGTGCCTATCGTCGGCACGTCGCCGGACATGATCGACGCCGCGGAAGACCGCGAGCGTTTCCAGAAGCTGCTGCAGGACCTCGGTCTGCGTCAGCCGCCCAACCGCACCGCGCGCGCCGAAGACGAGGCGCTGAAGCTCGCCGACGAAATCGGCTATCCGCTCGTCGTGCGTCCGTCGTACGTGCTGGGCGGCCGCGCGATGGAAATCGTCCACGAGCCGCGCGACCTCGAGCGCTACATGCGCGAGGCCGTGAAGGTGTCGAACGATTCGCCCGTGCTGCTCGATCGCTTCCTGAACGATGCGATCGAATGCGATGTGGACTGCATCTCGGACGGCGACACGGTGTTCATCGGCGGCGTGATGGAGCACATCGAACAGGCAGGCGTGCACTCGGGCGACTCGGCTTGCTCGCTGCCGCCGTACTCGCTGTCGAAGGAGACCGTTGCTGAGCTCAAGCGTCAGACGGGCGCGATGGCGAAGGCGCTGAACGTGGTCGGCCTGATGAACGTGCAGTTCGCGATCCAGCAGGTGCCGCAGGCGGACGGCTCGAAGCTGGACGTCATCTACGTGCTCGAAGTGAACCCGCGCGCCTCGCGCACGGTGCCGTACGTGTCGAAGGCCACCAGCCTGCCGCTCGCGAAGATCGCAGCGCGCGCGATGGTCGGTCAGAAGCTCGCGCAGCAGGGCGTGACGAAGGAAGTGATTCCGCCGTACTTCAGCGTAAAGGAAGCCGTATTCCCGTTCGTCAAGTTCCCGGCGGTCGATCCGGTGCTCGGACCCGAAATGCGTTCGACGGGCGAAGTGATGGGCGTCGGCCAAACCTTCGGCGAGGCGCTGTTCAAGTCGCAACTCGCAGCGGGTTCGCGTCTGCCGGAGACGGGCACGGTGCTGTTGACCGTGATGGACGCCGACAAGCCGAAGGCCGTCGAAGTCGCGCGTATGCTGCATGAGTTGGGCTATCCGCTCGTCGCGACGAAGGGCACGGCGGCCGCCATCGAAGCGGCCGGCGTCCCCGTGAAGGTCGTCAACAAGGTGAAGGACGGCCGTCCGCACATCGTCGACATGATCAAGAACGGCGAGATCGCACTCGTCTTCACGACTGTCGACGAAACGCGCGCAGCCATCGCCGATTCGCGTTCGATCCGCATGAGCGCGCAAGCGAACAAGGTCACGTACTACACGACGATGTCGGGCGCGCGTGCCGCCGTTGAAGGCTTGCGTTATCTGAAGGATCTGGAAGTCTATGATTTACAAGGACTCCACGCTCGCCTAAACTAAGGCTTCAGATTTCTGTCGAAGACGTAAGTGCCGCGGTTAAGCGGCGTCCCTAAGGTGTCAGATCGGGCTTTGTGCCACGTTTGCGCACCGTACCGGGATGCACTTAACCGCGGTGATTTTTTTTGTGGCTGTCTTTTGCCAAAGAGTTGTTTATGAGCACTATTCCATTGACGAAGCGCGGCGCAGACCAACTGCGCGACGAGTTGCAGCGCCTGAAATCGGTCGAGCGTCCGTCCGTCATCAATTCGATCGCGGAAGCGCGTGCCCAAGGCGATCTGTCGGAAAACGCCGAGTACGACGCTGCGAAAGAGAAGCAAGGGTTTATCGAAGGCCGTATCGCTGAGATCGAGTCGAAGCTGGCGGCCGCGCAAATCATCGACCCGTCCGCGCTCGACGCGGAAGGCCGCGTCGTGTTCGCCGCGACGGTCGATCTGGAAGATCTGGATTCGGGTGATTCGGTTACCTATCAAATCGTCGGCGACGACGAAGCCGATCTCGAGCACGGCCTGATTTCCGTCAGCTCGCCGATCGCGCGCGCGCTGATCGGCAAGACGGAAGGCGATGTCGCGTCGGTGCAGGCGCCGGGCGGCGTGCGCGAATACGAGATCATCGCGGTCCGTTACATCTGAGGCGGTTGCCGTGTCTTCGGTGCCGCATCGTCTGTTCCGCCTGTTGACGGTCGTTTGGGTCGGCAGTTTGCTGACCATTGGCTATGCCGTGGCGCCCGTGCTGTTCACGTCGCTCGACCGCATGACGGCGGGCGCGGTCGCGGCGCAGCTGTTTCGCATCGAAGGTGTGATCGGCGTGGTGTGCGGCGTGCTGCTGCTTGCGCTGTGTAATCTGCTGGTCCGGCGCGGCGGCGATGCGTATCGACGTCTACGCTGGCTGATTGCCGGCATGCTGGTGTGCGTGCTGGTCGGCTACTTTGCGTTGCAGCCGTTCATGAATGCGCTGCGCATCGCCGCGCAGGAAGCGGGCACGGATGTCGGCCACTCTGTTTATGCGAGCCGCTTTGGCATGCTGCACGGCGTGTCGAGTGCGTTCTATCTGATCGAAAGCCTGTTGGGCATCGTGCTCGTGTGGAAGCTCCCGGCTGAATCGGGCATTGCCGTGGAGCGGGGCGCGGGGCGTGTGGCCGGCCGGACGGCGGGATAACGCGCGTCGGCGGCAATGACGCGTCCGGGCAAGCGAGCAGCCGGCCCCGACAGCGCTTAAAAATCGCGGCGGATCGCCGCATGACGTCGGTGTCCGTCAATCCCGCTTCGGCTGGCGCGGTCCGGCACAGATATCAATCCGGTTCGCCGCGCCAAGCCCGTCATTACTTCGACGTCTGATGCAGGCGCTTCGCGCTGGTTTGGCGCTTCTTCGCCTTCTTGATGTTGCCACCCGCGGTGACGCGTTCGTTGCCCCGCACCACCAACTTCTGCGCCTTGGGTTTGCGCATCGGATTTTCGGACGGCTTGACGACCTTCACGACGCGCGGCGCGCGGCCCTTATTCGACGGTGATTCGCCGGCTACTTCCCGTGCGCTCGGCAGCGCGCCGCGCTTCGTCTTCGCAGCCGGTGCACGTGCAGCAGGCGCTCGCTCGGCAGCCACCTTTTCCGGCTTCCAGATGACCAGCAACTTGCCGATATGCTGGATCGGCGCCGCGTTCAGGCGATCGCAGATGTCTTCGTAGATGGCGATGCGCTCTTCGCGCTCGTCGCCGAACACGCGGATCTTGATCAGCTGGTGCGCTTTCAGGTGGACCTTGATTTCGGTCAGTACGGCATCGGTCAGCCCTTCGGCGCCGACGATCACGACCGGCTTGAGCGCGTGAGCCTGGGAGCGCAATTCGGCGCGTTGTTCGGAAGAAACTTTGAGGGCTGGCATGAGAAGTAGAGGACTCGACTAAAATGGCGACGCCCGCGAGCAGGGACCGGTGGTCCGGCAAACCGGCGGAACAGCAGGCGGTGCGCGAAAAAACAGGAAACTGCGGTTAGGCGACTGCGGGCGATGAATCCGGCATCGAGGCCGGCGCCAGGTTGCTGCGTTAGCGGCGGCAGCGCGGACTGCAAGCAGAATCACGAGCGCGGAGACAGCCTTTGGCTGCAGCCACGCGAATTAAACGCGTATTATCCGCTAAAAGCGCGGCATTACGTAGCAAGAGTTCAACGTTTAATGGCAAAAAACAAGTTCAACACGTCGTGGCTGCACGACCACATCAACGATCCGTACGTGAAAATGGCGCAGCGGGAGGGCTATCGCGCCCGCGCAGCCTACAAGCTGAAGGAAATCGACGAGCAGGACAAGCTGATCCGCCCGGGTCAGGTGATCGTCGATCTGGGCGCCGCGCCCGGCAGCTGGAGCCAGTACGTCCGCAACAAGCTCGCGCAGGGCAAGCATCGCGACGCCCAGCGGGACGGCGGGATCGACGGCACGATCATTGCGCTCGACCTGCTGCCGATGGAGCCGATCGCCGACGTCCATTTCATTCAGGGCGACTTCCGCGAGGACAGCGTTCTCGAACAACTGGAAGAAGTGGTTGGAGAACGCGATGTCGACCTTGTAATTTCGGATATGGCGCCCAACCTGTCGGGAGTGGCGGTGGCGGATGCCGCGCGGATCGAGCATGTGTGCGATCTCGCGCTGGAATTTTCGCAAAACCACCTCAAACCCGATGGTGCCCTTTTAGTCAAATGCTTTCACGGGAGCGGTTACAGCCAGATTGTCGAAAAGTTCAAGCATCAGTTTAAGACGGTGGCCGCTCGCAAACCGAAGGCGTCCCGGGACAAATCGTCCGAGACGTTCATTCTGGGAAGGCATCTGAAGCGACCCCGTTAAACCGGGTGCAATGATATGTAAGCCCGCATTTCCGGCACGCCGGAAAATAAGAGCGCTGAGGTTGCGCGGTACGCTATTTATGCGGTAGCGAATGCTTATGGCAGGGGTCTTCGGACTGGATTAGAATGCCTGAGTGGTGCCGCAAGGCAAATGTAGGCGCTTGTCTATGAGTGAAGGAGTGGTGCTTTGAACAACAACATGTTTTCGAAAGCAGCAGTGTGGCTGGTTATCGCACTGGTGCTGTTTACGGTGTTCAAGCAGTTCGACAAGCCCCGTGTCCAGGAAGGCGTTTCGTATTCGCAGTTCATGGACGACGCGAAAAGCGGCAAGGTCAAGAGCGTGATCGTTCAAGGGCGCAACCTCACGGTGACGCCTGCCGACGGTCAGAAGTATCAGATCGTGTCGCCGGGCGACATCTGGATGGTCGGCGACCTGATGAAGTATGGCGTGCAGGTCAGCGGCAAGGCGGATGACGAGCCGAACGCGCTGGTGTCCGCGCTGTATTACCTCGGGCCAACCATTCTGATCATCGGGTTCTGGTTCTACATGATGAGACAGATGCAGGGAGGCGGGAAAGGCGGTGCCTTCTCGTTCGGTAAATCCCGTGCGCGTCTGATCGATGAGAACAACAACGCAATCAACTTCTCGGATGTCGCCGGCTGCGACGAGGCCAAGGAAGAAGTGTCCGAACTGGTCGACTTCCTGCGCGATCCGCAGAAGTTCCAGAAGCTGGGCGGTCGCATTCCACGCGGCGTGCTGCTGGTCGGTCCGCCGGGAACCGGTAAGACGCTGCTCGCGCGCGCTATCGCGGGTGAGGCGAAGGTACCGTTCTTCAGCATTTCCGGTTCGGACTTCGTCGAAATGTTCGTCGGTGTAGGTGCGGCTCGCGTGCGCGACATGTTCGAGCAGGCGAAGAAGCATGCGCCTTGCATCGTGTTCATCGACGAAATCGACGCGGTTGGCCGTCATCGTGGCGCCGGTATGGGCGGCGGCAATGACGAGCGCGAGCAGACGTTGAACCAGATGCTGGTCGAGATGGACGGCTTCGAGGCGAACTCGGGCGTGATCGTGATTGCTGCAACGAACCGTTCGGACGTGCTGGACAAGGCGCTGCTCCGTCCGGGCCGTTTCGACCGTCAGGTGTACGTCGGTCTGCCCGATATCCGTGGTCGCGAGCACATCATGAAGGTGCACCTGCGCAAGGTGCCGATCGCGAACGACGTCGACGCGGCAGTGATCGCGCGTGGGACGCCGGGCTTCTCGGGCGCCGATCTGGCGAACCTCGTGAACGAAGCGGCGCTGTTCGCCGCGCGTCGCGGCAAGCGCATCGTCGAAATGCAGGACTTCGAGGACGCGAAGGACAAGATCTTCATGGGTCCGGAGCGCAAGTCGGCCGTGATCCGCGAAGACGCGAAGCGCGCGACGGCTTACCACGAATCGGGCCATGCGGTGATCGCCAAGCTGTTGCCGAAGGCGGACCCGGTGCACAAGGTCACGATCATCCCGCGCGGCCGTGCGTTGGGCGTGACGTGGCAGTTGCCGGAGCACGACAACGAAACGTATTCGAAGGATTACCTGCTCGACCGTCTGGCCATCCTGTTCGGCGGACGCGTGGCGGAAGAGTTGTTCCTGAACCTGATCAGCACGGGCGCATCCGACGACTTCAACAAGGCGACGGCCACGGCGCGTGCCATGGTGGCTCGCTTCGGCATGACGGACGCGTTGGGACCGATGGTCTACGTCGACGACGAGAACGACGCGTCGCCGTTCGGCCGGGGCTTTACGCGCACCATTTCGGAAGCGACGCAGCAGAAGGTCGACGCGGAAATCCGTCGCGTGCTGGACGACCAGTACAACCTCGCAAGGCGTCTGCTCGACGAGAACCGCGACAAGGTCGAGGCGATGACCGCCGCGCTGATGGAGTGGGAAACGATCGACGCCGATCAGATCAACGACATCATGGCTGGCCGTCCGCCGCGCTCGCCGAAGAGCTCGCCGTCGCCTGGCGATGCATCATCGGGTGGCAGCAGCCCCGGCGCGGAAGTGAAGCCGGGCAGCGCGACCGCACCGGCTACCTGATGATCGGTTAAAGGTGTTTTACGGGCCGGTGTGTTTTCACACCGGCCCGTTTTCATTTCTAATGCTGTCTAATCGCGATGCAGACGTTTCGCGATCGTCCCTAATCCTTCGCCTTTGTCGTACGGTCCAGTCTCGTGTCAAACGCCCATTCCCCGCTTTATCCCATTCCCGAGCCGATGCAATGCGGCCGTTTCACCTTTACGTTCGAACGTCCGCTCGTGATGGGCATTCTGAATGTGACGCCCGATTCGTTTTCCGACGGCGGTCTGTATGCGGAGCCCAGCAAGGCGCGGCGGCAGGCGGAACTGATGCTGGCCGAAGGCGCCGACATCATCGACATCGGCGGCGAGTCGACGCGGCCCGGCGCGCCGCCCGTACCGCTCGAAGACGAACTGGATCGCGTGATCCCGCTCGTCAAGGAACTGAGCGACGCAGGCATTCCCGTGTCCGTCGACACGTATAAACCTGAAGTTATGCGCCATGCGCTGGCAGCCGGCGCTGATCTGATCAATGATATCTGGGGCTTCAGGATGCCCGGCGCGATCGAAGCGGTGAAGGACAGCCAGTGTGGTCTGTGCGTGATGCATATGCTCGGCGAACCGCAGACGATGCAGGCCGGCGAGCCCGCCTACGCGGACGTGGTCGCGGAGATTCGCGCCTTCCTCGACGAACGTGTCAATACGCTCATGGGCGCAGGTGTTGCAAAAAATCGTATCTGCGTCGATCCAGGATTCGGATTTGGCAAGACGGTCGAGCATAATTACGCGCTGCTCGCTCACTTGCCTGAGACCGCACCTATAGTCGGCACGCCGCTGCCGATTCTCGCGGGCATGTCGCGCAAGTCGATGCTCGGCGCCGTCGTGCAGCGGCCGCCGCAGCAACGCGTGGTGGCGAGTGTCGCGGCGGCCGTGTGCGCGGCTGAACGGGGAGCGGCGATTATCCGCGTGCATGACGTCGAGCAGACAGTGCAAGGACTACAGGTATGGGCAGCGATGCGCGACGCGGCGCTTCGCGGCTGATTTCCACGGGTGGGAGGACAATTCCAATATGGCACGTCGATATTTCGGAACGGATGGGATTCGGGGCAAGGTCGGCGAAGCGCCGATCACGCCTGACTTTGTGCTGCGGCTCGGCTATGCAGCCGGCAAGGTGCTCGCGGGCGCCGACACATGGGCGAATACGGGCAAGCGGCCTACGGTGCTGATCGGCAAGGACACGCGTGTCTCGGGCTACATGCTCGAAGCGGCGCTGGAATCGGGCTTCTCGGCGGCGGGCGTCGACGTGATGCTGGCGGGACCGATGCCGACGCCGGGTGTCGCGTATCTGACGCGCGCGCTGCGTCTTGCGGCGGGCGTCGTGATCAGCGCATCGCACAATCCGTACTACGACAACGGCATCAAGTTCTTCTCCGCCGACGGCAACAAGCTGCCGGACGAAGTCGAACTGCAAATCGAGGAGCAACTGGACAAGCCGCTCGATTGCGCGCCGTCCGAGCGCCTTGGCAAGGCGCGACGTCTGGACGACGCGGCAGGCCGTTACATCGAGTTCTGCAAGAGCACCTTCCCGCAAGCGTTCGATCTGCGCGGCATGAAGCTGGTCGTCGATTGCGCGCACGGCGCTGCGTACGACGTCGCGCCGCAGGTGTTCCATGAGCTCGGCGCGGACGTGATCACGATCGGCGTGTCGCCGAACGGCTTCAACATCAACGACGGCGTCGGCGCGACGGCACCCGACGCGCTCGTGCGTGCGGTGCGCGCGAACAAGGCCGATTTGGGCATTGCGCTCGACGGCGACGCCGACCGCCTGCAGGTCGTCGACGCGAACGGGCGGCTCTACAACGGCGACGAGCTGCTGTACGTGCTGGTGCAGGACCGGATCGCGACGCAGGGCAAGGTCGAAGGCGCAGTCGGTACGCTGATGACCAATATGGCTGTCGAAGTGGCGCTGAAGAAGGCGGGCGTGCAGTTCGTGCGCGCCGCCGTCGGCGACCGCTACGTGCTGGAACAACTGCGCGAGCATGGCTGGGAGCTGGGCGCGGAAGGCTCGGGCCACATCCTGTCGCTGGATCGCCATTCGACGGGCGACGGCATCGTTTCCGCGCTGCTGGTGCTGGCAGCGATGCAACGCAGCGGCCGTTCGCTCGAGCAGCTGCTCGAAGGCGTCAATCTGTTCCCGCAGAAGCTGATCAACGTGCGGATGCAGCCGGGCGCGGACTGGAAGAGCAGCGACGCGATCCGTCGCGCGATCAGCGAGGCGGAGGGCGCGCTCGACGGCAGCGGTCGCGTGCTGATTCGCGCGTCGGGCACCGAGCCCGTCCTGCGCGTGATGGTCGAGGCTGCGCAGGAAAAGGACGCCGTGCGCCACGCCGAAACGATCGCCGACGTCGTCAAGCAGGCGACGACCTGATCGCGACAACAGCGTTTCAACGACGAGAAGGGCGGCGCTATGCCGCCCTTTTTTACGCGCCGTTCCATTGCGCGCCAGAGCCCGCAAACGTTCGCGACAGGCCAATTTCAAGCGAAAACCATCCATTCAAAGCGCATCTGCTTCTGTAGTAGAAACCCTTAGATAGCGCCTTTCACGGCCGTAATAAGACTGTCACGGGAAGTTCACGGCAAGTCACATGACTGTCACAATGGGCCACTATTCTTCGCGGTGTCGTTGCACACGCTCACAACCACGGAGAAAACATGAAACTGATGCAAACCGCGTTCGCTGGCATGGCTGGCGCTCTCTTCGCGATCGCAGCGCAAGCCGCCGATATCACCGGCGCGGGCAGCACCTTTGCAGCACCGATCTACACGAAGTGGGCAGATGCTTACCAGAAGACGGGCGGCGGCAAGGTCAACTATCAGGGCATCGGCTCGTCGGGCGGCGTCAAGCAGATCGTCGCGAAGACGGTTGACTTCGCGGGCTCGGATGCTCCGTTGAAGGACGACGAACTCGCCAAGGAAGGCCTGTTCCAGTTCCCGACGGTGGTCGGCGGCGTGGTGCCCGTGATCAACGTGCCGGGCGTGAAGGCTGGCGAAATCACGCTGTCGGGTGAAGTGCTCGGCGACATCTACCTGGGCAAGGTCAAGAAGTGGAACGACCCGGCTATCGCCGCGCTGAACCCGAAGGTCAAGCTGCCGGATACGGACATCGCCGTGGTCCGCCGCGCAGACGGCTCGGGCACGAGCTTCATCTGGACGAACTATCTTTCGAAGGTCAACCCCGAGTGGAAGTCGAAGATCGGTGAAGGTTCGACGGTCAACTGGCCGACGGGCACGGGCGGCAAGGGCAACGACGGCGTGGCGGCATTCGTGCAGCGTCTGCCGGGCGCGATCGGCTATGTGGAGTGGGCGTACGCGAAGCAAAACCACATGACCTACGTCGACCTGAAGAACTCGGCTGGCACGGTGGTCGAGCCGAAGACGGAAACGTTCAAGGCAGCGGCAGCCGGCGCAGACTGGTCGAAGTCGTTCTACCAGATCCTCACGAACGAGCCGGGCAAGAACGCATGGCCGATCGTCGGCGCGACGTTCGTGCTGCTGCACACGACGCAGGAAAAGGGTCCGCAAGGCGCGGAAACGCTGAAGTTCTTCGACTGGGCGTTCAAGAACGGCGGCCAGGCCGCGAACGATCTCGACTACATCACGCTGCCGGAATCGGTCGTGTCGGAAATCAAGACGCAGTGGAAGGCCAAGGTCAAGGACGCATCGGGCAAGGCGCTTGCCGAGTAATCCTCGACTTGCAGCAACAGCGGGTAAAAGCAGCAAGCACCGCGCGCATGACATCTGGATGATGCGCGCGGGCCGGCCGCCCGGCTTCGGTGAAGCCCGGCGGCCATCGTTCTGGCCGCCTGGCATACGCCATGCGGCAACCGGAAACAGGTTTATCAGCTCCCATGTCCGACCTCCCTCTCACTTCTGACGCGGCCCGGTCGACTCCGCCCGGAAGCACGACGCAGAAAGCGCCCAGCCGCGCGGGCGACGTCATTTTCGGCGGCATTGCGCGGCTTTCCGCCATCGTCACGCTACTGCTGCTTGGCGGCATCATCGTGTCGTTGATCGTCGCTTCGCTGCCGACGATCCAGAAATTCGGCCTCGCTTTCCTGTGGACGGCCGACTGGGATCCACCTTCCGAGCAGTTCGGCGCGCTGGTGCCTATCTACGGCACGATTGCGACGTCGATCATTGCACTCATCATCGCGGTGCCCGTGAGTTTCGGCATCGCGCTTTTTCTGACCGAACTCTCGCCCGCCTGGCTGCGCCGGCCGCTCGGCATCGCGATCGAGCTGCTCGCCGCGATTCCGTCGATCGTCTACGGCATGTGGGGCCTGCTCGTGTTCGCGCCGATCTTCGCCGAGTATTTCGAAAAGCCGCTCGGCAAGCTGCTCGGCGGCATGCCGATCATCGGCGCGCTGTTCAAGGGTCCGCCCATCGGCATCGGCATTTTGTGCGCGGGTGTCATTCTCGCGATCATGATCATTCCGTACATCGCATCGGTGATGCGCGACGTGTTCGAAGTCACGCCCGTGCTGCTGAAGGAATCGGCGTACGGCATCGGCTGCACGACCTGGGAAGTGATGTGGAGGATCGTTCTTCCGTTCACGAAGACGGGTGTGATCGGCGGCGTGATGCTCGGTCTTGGCCGCGCACTCGGCGAGACGATGGCCGTCACGTTCGTGATCGGCAACACGAACCTGCTCGACAATGTGTCGCTGTTCTCGCCGGGTAACAGCATTACGTCGGCGCTCGCGAACGAGTTCGCGGAAGCCGCGCCCGGCCTGCATACGGCCGCGCTGATGGAACTCGGTCTGATCCTCTTCGTGATCACTTTCGTCGTGCTGGCGATTTCGAAGATCATGCTGTTACGCCTCGAGAAAGGGGAGGGCGCGAAATGAGCCAGTCCTCGTTGAACATGCCGGGCAGCACCGACAGCGCCGCGCTCGAAGCGATGCGCACCCGGCTGCAAAAGCGCCGCAAGGTCACCAATGCGATTGCGCTGACCATGTCGCTCGCGGCAATGGCGTTCGGCCTTCTCTGGCTGGTGTGGATTCTCTACACGACGCTGCGCCTCGGTGTCGGCGGTCTGTCGGTCGAACTGTTCACGCAATCGACGCCGCCGCCCAACACGGACGGCGGCGGTCTCGCGAACGCGATCGTCGGCAGCCTGATGCTGGTCGTGATCGCCACGTTCGTCGGCACCCCCATCGGCATCATGGCGGGCGTGTATCTCGCCGAGTACGGCCAGAAGGGCTGGCTCGCGAGCATCACGCGCTTCATCAACGACATTCTGCTGTCGGCGCCGTCGATCGTCGTAGGTCTGTTCGTATATGCGCTGGTCGTCGCGAAGATGGGCCATTTCAGCGGCTGGGCGGGTGTGGTCTCGCTCGCGCTGCTGCAGATTCCCATTGTGATCCGCACGACGGAGAACATGCTGAAGCTCGTGCCGAACGCACTGCGCGAAGCAGCCTTCGCGCTCGGCACGCCGAAGTGGAAGATGGTGCTGTCGATCACGCTGAAGGCCTCGGTGGCGGGCATCGTGACGGGCGTGTTGCTGGCCATCGCGCGTATTGCCGGCGAAACGGCGCCGCTGCTGTTCACGGCGCTGTCCAATCAATTCTTCACGCTGGACATGAATCAACCGGTTGCGAACCTGCCGGTCACGATCTTCAAGTTCGCGATGAGCCCGTTTGCGCAGTGGCAATCGCTCGCGTGGGCCGGCGTCTTCCTGATCACGCTCGGAGTGTTGGGACTCAACATTCTCGCGCGTACGATCTTCTCGAAAAAGTAAGGGCGGAGCGATCCGATGAACATGGCAGAAAGTCACCTGAATCCCGTCGAACGCCCGGCGGTACCCGCCGGTTTCGACCCGGCGCAGAGCGGTCAAGCGGCAGCGCCCTCGCGTCCGAAGATCGAAGTCAACAACCTGAACTTCTTCTACAACAAGTATCACGCGCTGAAGAACATCAACCTGCAGATTCCCGAAGGCAAGGTGACCGCGTTCATCGGTCCGTCGGGTTGCGGCAAGTCGACACTGCTGCGCACGTTCAACAAGATGTACGCGCTCTATCCAGAGCAGCGCGCCGAAGGCGAAATCCTGATGGACGGCGAAAACCTGCTCACCACGAAGCGCGACATCTCGCTGCTGCGCGCGCGTATCGGCATGGTGTTCCAGAAGCCGACGCCGTTCCCGATGTCGATCTACGACAACATCGCGTTCGGCGTGAAGATGTTCGAAACGCTGTCGCGCTCGGAGATGGACGATCGCGTCGAATGGGCGTTGACCAAGGCGGCGCTGTGGAACGAAGTGAAGGACAAGCTGGGCCAGAGCGGCTACGGTCTGTCGGGCGGCCAGCAGCAGCGTCTGTGCATCGCGCGCGGCATTGCAATCCGTCCGGAAGTGCTGCTGCTCGACGAACCGTGCTCGGCGCTCGACCCGATTTCGACGGGTCGCATCGAAGAACTGATCGCGGAGCTCAAGAGCGACTATACGGTGGTGATCGTCACGCACAACATGCAGCAGGCGGCGCGTTGTTCGGACTACACTGCCTATATGTACCTGGGCGAACTGATCGAATTCGGCGACACCGAAAAGATCTTCATCAAGCCGGTCCGCAAGGAAACGGAAGACTACATCACGGGCCGCTTCGGCTAAGCGCTGAGCGCACGAGCTTAGGGAGTACGACATGTCCGACAAACACCTGTCCAGCCAGTTCGACGCCGATCTGAACGCCGTGTCTTCGAAGGTGCTCGAAATGGGTGGCCTCGTCGAGGCGCAGATCGTCGCCGCGATGAACGCGCTGAACGAATTCGACATCGGTATCGCCGACCAGGTGATCGCCGCCGAAGACCGTCTGAACCAGATGGAAGTCGAGATCGACGAAGAGTGCAGCAACATCATCGCGCGGCGCCAGCCGACGGCGCGCGACCTGCGTCTCGTGATGGCGATCTCGAAGACCATCACGAACCTCGAACGCGCCGGCGACGAAGCCGAGAAGATCGCCAAGCGCACCAAGCGTCTGTCGGAAGACGGCGCATCGCGCACGATCAACATCGCCGAGATCAAGCTGTCGGGCGATATGGCCGTGAGCATCCTGCGCCGCGCGCTCGATGCGTTCGCGCGCCTCGACACCGTGGCCGCCGCGCAGATCGTGCGCGACGACAAGGCGATCGACGAGGAATTCCGCGCGTTCGTGCGCAAGCTGATTTCGTACATGACGGAAGATCCGCGCCTGATCTCCGTGGGGCTCGACTTCCTGTTCATCGCGAAGGCGATCGAGCGGATCGGCGATCACTCGAAGAACATCGCCGAGTTCATCATCTACGTGGTGAAGGGCACGGACGTACGCCACATGGGCCGCGACGCGCTCGAACGCGAGGCGCTCAGCTGATCCGTCTGACGCACAGGCCAGACTTTTACACCGCATACCGTTTATCAAGAGGCGCCGATGCCCAGCAGTATTCTCGTTATCGAAGATGAACCCGCTATTTCCGAGCTGATCTCGGTCAACTTGCAACACGCGGGCCATTGTCCGATTCGTGCGTACAACGCCGAACAGGCGCAGAACCTGATCAGCGATGTGCTTCCCGATCTCGTGCTGCTCGACTGGATGCTGCCGGGCAAATCGGGCATCGCGTTCGCACGCGACCTGCGCAACAACGAGCGCACCAAGCACATTCCCATCATCATGCTGACGGCGCGCGGCGACGAGCAGGACAAGGTGCTCGGCCTCGAAATCGGCGCTGATGATTATGTGACGAAACCGTTTTCGCCGAAAGAACTGATGGCGCGCATCAAGGCGGTGCTGCGCCGCCGCGCGCCGCAGTTGACGGAAGACGTCGTCGCGATCAACGGGCTGAAGCTGGATCCGGCCACGCATCGCGTCGCGGCTCACGCGGAAGGCAACGAGATCAAGCTCGATCTGGGTCCGACGGAGTTTCGCCTGCTGCACTTTTTCATGACGCATCCGGAGCGCGTGCACAGCCGCACGCAACTGCTCGATCAGGTGTGGGGCGATCACGTGTTCGTCGAAGAGCGCACGGTCGACGTGCACATCAAGCGTCTGCGCGCCGCGCTTAAACCCGCCGGCTGCGATGCGATGATCGAGACGGTGCGCGGCAGCGGCTATCGGCTGGCCAAAAGCGCATAAGGTAAACTGATCGAAAAACGCGAAGCGCGCTGCGGCATCTCAACGCAGCGCGCTTTGTTGTCTCTGTAGTCTTCGGATTTGTCTTCAAGGTTGCAGGAACGCATGAACATCATCTGGGCGCGGTCCCTGGTATCGCTTGTGCTCCTCGCTGTGCTATGCGCGGCAGTCGGTGTGTTCGTCAGCACCAAGGCGGCGTTGACGCTCGCCGTGCTCGCGTTGCTCGCGCAAGGCATTTTCAGCACGTTTCACAAGCAGCGGCTGTGGCGTCTGCTCGACGCGCCGGTGTATGGCGAGGTGCCGAGCGCGCCGGGCATCTGGGGCGAAATCTACTACCGGTTGCACAAGCTCGCGAAGCGCTGGCACGCGCAGGTGCGTCAGGTCGAGCAGCAGCACTCGCGTTTCATTCAGGCGATCCAGGCGTCGCCGAACGGTGTTGCTATGCTCGACGATCATGATCAGATCGAGTGGTGCAACGCGATCTCCGAAGAGCACTTCGGCCTCGATGCGAAACGCGATCTGCGCCAGCACATCACGCATCTCGTGCGTCATCCCGACTTTGTCCGCTACCTGAATTCGCATCATTACGAAGAGATGCTGATCATGCGCGGGATGGGCGACAAGCGGCAGAACGTGATTTCCGTGCAGGTGTTTCCTTATGGCGAGAACCGCAAGCTGGTGCTGTCGCAAGACATTACCGAGCTTGAACGCACGGACGCGATGCGTCGCGACTTTGTCGCGAATGTATCGCACGAGCTGAAGACGCCGTTGACGGTTTTGTCCGGCTTTCTCGAAACGATGCGCGAGTTGCCGCTCGACGAGAGCGAGCGCGTGCGTTATCTCGATCTGATGATGCAGCAGGCGCAGCGGATGCAGCATATCGTCAGTGATCTGCTCGTGCTCGCGACGCTGGAGGGCGACAACAAGCCGCCTAGCAATCAGATGGTCGATATGCGCGCGGTGTTGCGACATTTGCAGGACGATGCGCAGAGTCTTTCTGGCGAACGTCATCGGATTTCGTTCGATGCTGATGAGGCGCTGACCGTGACGGGCGTCGAGTCTGAAATCCTCAGCGCGTTTGGCAATCTCGTGACGAATGCGATTCGTTATACGCCCGACGGCGGGTCGATTGGGGTGAGTTGGCATGCGCAAGGCGGGCAGGCGGTTTTCTCCGTTACCGATAGCGGGCTCGGGATTCCTGCTGCGGATATTCCGCGATTGACTGAGCGGTTTTATCGGGTTGATCGGAGTAGATCCCGGGATACGGGTGGCACCGGGCTTGGGCTGGCTATCGTCAAGCATGTGCTGCAGCGGCATGATGCGCAGCTTGAGGTTAAGAGTGAGGAAGGGCGGGGGAGTGTCTTTACTGTGCGGTTTCCTGTTGCGCGGACCGCGCGGTTGCAGTCGAATGCGGCGTAAGGGTTTGGTTTTTTTGTGTTGTCTGCGACGCTGTTTGGTTTTTTTGGATTTTCGCTGGCATCCGCATTTTGCCTTCGTGCTTCACGCGTTGCCCCTGTGCGGGGCGGCACCTACTTTTCTTTGCCGCCGC